>CAKTFF010000126.1 GCA_934553185.1 uncultured Devosia sp. | reverse complement strand
GTGGATATGAGCCGCGCAGCGGCGGAATACCCGCAGTTTCCTCCCACATTCGGCATGGAGCCGATGCAACTTCGTCGATTCAACTCAAGTGGCGTGTTCGGCGACCCTGGTCCGGCGACTGCTCAAACTGGTGAAGCGCTGATCCGCGGCATCGTTGCGCAAAGCCTGCAGTTGATCGAGACCTGGCGGTTCGGTCATGCCATCTAAGAGGCTGCCATGGCCACGCTGAGCGAGGTTGCGGAGGAAGCCGGCGTGTCGCCCACGGCTGTTTCGCGCTACCTCAACAATCGTATTGCCTTACCCGCCGCGACAGCCGAGCGCATCGATGCAGCCATCGCCAAGCTCAACTATCGTCCCAACCTTCTGGCTAAGAGGCTTTCCACTGGCCGAACCGAAGCCATTGGCCTCGTAACTCCCGAAATCTCCAATCCGTTTTTTTCCGAACTTGCCGCGGCAGTGGAAGCCGATGCGCAACGGCACGGCTATGGGGTTTATATCTCGTCCACCCAGGGCGACCGGCGGCGTGAAGTGGATGCGATCCGACGCCTTTATGACCAGCATGTAGATGGGCTGATCATGATCACGAACCAGCCCGATGACGGCACGCTGGCCGGCATGCTTGGCGATCAGCGCAATGTCGTTCTGCTCGATGAGGACGTTCCCGGTGTGTCCGTGCCGCGCGTCTTTGTTCAAAACGAGCAGGGCGCCTATCTGGCGACCCGGCACCTGATCGAGGCTGGGCATCGCGACATTGCTTTGGTCAGCGGCCCTCACGACCTGATGAGCGTTCGCGAGCGGCTGAGTGGTTTTGAGCGGGCGATGGCGGAGGCGGGCTTTTCGACGCACGCCGGATGGGTGCTGCTGGGCGAGTATAGCCGCGAGTATGGGCGAAGCGCGGCTGCTCTTTTGCTGGCGAGCGATCCACGCCCTACGGCAATTCTTGCCTGTTCCGATTACCTAGCCTTGGGCATTCTTGCTGTGGCCCGGCAGATGGGCGTTGACGTGCCGGGCGACATTTCGCTGGTCGGCTTTGACGACATGCCCTTCGCCGAACTGGTCGATCCGCCCCTGACCACCGTGCGCCAGCCCATCGCCGAGATGGGCCGCCTCGCCTTTGGGCATCTGCTGGCGCTCATGAACAACGAGGAAGTCATGCCGCAGGCGCGGTTGCCCGTCGACCTCATCATCCGACAATCCGTCCGAAACCTTGGAGAAAACACCCCATGAGCAAACGCGTGCTGATCGCAGGGGAGTCCTGGACAGTTCACTCGATCCACCAGAAGGGGTTCGATAGCTTCACCACGACCGAATATGCCGAAGGGGTGCGCTGGCTCAGGACTGCGCTGGAAGAAGCGGGCTGGGAGGTGGTTTACCAGCCATCCCACATTGCTGCGCGGGACTTCCCTCAGACGGCAGAGGCCCTGGCCGAATATGACTGCGTCGTGCTGTCCGATATCGGCGCCAATACGCTGCTGCTTCATCCCGACACCTTTGTTCGCTCCAAGACTTTGCCGAACCGGCTACAGTCGATTCGCGATTATGTCGCCAATGGCGGTGGCTTCGTGATGATCGGGGGATATCTCACTTTCCAGGGCATTGATGCGAAAGCGCAGTATGCCGGCTCGCCTGTAGAAGACGCACTGCCCGTCACCATGTACCGGCACGACGATCGCGTGGAATGCCCCCAAGGCGTGACGCCTGTCGTGGCGCAAAGTCACCCAATCATCGAGGGCCTTGGACCTGACTGGCCGGACTTGCTGGGCTACAACCAGATCGTTGCCAAGTCCGACAGCACCACCGTAGTCAGCGTCGGGGGCGATCCATTGATCGTAGCAGGAACCTTCGGCAAGGGCAGGGCCGTGGCCTTCGCCTCCGATTGCGGCCCCCACTGGGCGCCACCCGCCTTTGTGGAGTGGAGCGGCTATAATCGGCTCTGGGGACAAATCGCCGACTGGAGCTCAGGAGCGATTCGATGATCAAGGTTCAGCAGCCGCCTGATCCGTGGCAGCGCACCACGACCGTCAGCGGCTTTGCCGCCGATGAGGTGATCTCCGCGCTGCAGAAAAGCATCCGCCGCGGCATGCTGGACAATGCGCTGCTGCTGGGCTGGGAAATGTATCTGACCAGTCCGGAGCTTGAGGAGAAACTCTGGTCGCGCCTCTGCGTGATTGCGGTTGAGGATATTGGGCTGGGCAATCCGCAGGCGCCGGTGCTGATCGAAACACTGTTTCACCAGCACAAGCGCTACGATCGTCCCACAGGCGACCGGTTCCTGTTTGCGGCCCACGCCATCCGGGTGTTGTCCCGCTCAACCAAGGAGCGCAGCACCGACGACATGGTCAACTGGGCCAGCCGTGGCATGGCACTGGGCGAACTTGCGCCGGAAATTCCCGATGTGGCGCTCGACATGCACACGCTGCGCGGCCAGCAGATGGGGCGAGACTACCGCTTCTTTATGACGGAAGCCTCCCGCGTCAGCCCGGAAAGCAGCGACAAGGACCAGCGCTATCGCGACTGGATCATGCATGCGCTCGATGAAGGTCGCCTGACCTGAACAAACCCTGGGTTCAGCCACGATGAATCCGATGTTCATGCGCAAATAGCGCTTGCCTGGAACCGTACCGTACGGTACGCCTGCGGACGAAAATGGCCGAAAGCGTTCGGCTCGCCTCCGAGGTCTTGCTGTGCCGGTGACCATCAAGGTCAATGAAGAGAGTTTTACCCCGCGTCAGCAGGCCGTGCTGACCGCGGCTCTCGATCTTCTGGTCGAAAATGGCGACGGGCTGACCATGACCGCCGTTGCTCGACGCGCCTCCTGTTCCAAGGAAACGCTCTATAAGTGGTTCGGTGACCGAGACGGGCTGCTCACGGCAACCGTTCAGTGGCAAGCGGCCAAGGTGCGGATGCCGGTTGTTGACCGTTCCCATCTCAATGCCAAAGCCTTGCGGCAGAGCATCGAGCAATTCGCACGCGATTTGCTGACGGTGATTGTCGGGGAAGTGTCGGTGACGCTGAACCGCACGGCAGTGACCCATGCGGCGCAGGAAAAAGATTCGCTCGGTCTCATCGTGCTGGAAAATGGCCCGCTCGCCATCAGGCGCAGGCTCAAGCCGATCCTTGAAGCGGGCCGGGACGCTAGGCTTCTGCGCTTTGACTCCAGCGAAGATGCTTATCGCACCTTCTTTGGTCTCGTCGTCCGGGACGTGCAGATCCGCCTGCTGCTGGGCGACAAGGCCCTGACGCAGAGCAATGTCGAAGCCAATATCGAGGCCGATGTGCAGGCCGCGACCGACCAGTTCTTTGCCCTTTACGGGACCAAAGCCCACTCATAACGCTTTTTCTAGGGAGAAACCCATGCGCGTCTATTACGATCGGGATGCCGATCTCAACATCGTCAAATCCAAGAAGATCGCCATTGTCGGCTATGGCAGCCAGGGCCATGCTCATGTGCTGAACCTGCGCGATTCTGGTGTAACCGACGTGGTCGTGGCACTGCGCCCAGGCTCGCCTTCTGCCACCAAGGCCGAGGGCGAAGGCCTCAAGGTGATGAGCGTCGCCGATGCGGCCAAGTGGGCTGACGTCATCATGATGCTGACACCCGACGAACTCCAGGCCGACATCTACAAGCAGCATATCGAGCCCAATATCCGCGACGGCGCGGCGCTGGCCTTTGCCCACGGCCTCAACGTCCACTTCAACCTGATCGAGCCCAAGTCGACCGTGGACGTGATCATGATCGCGCCCAAGGGTCCGGGCCATACGGTGCGCGGCGAGTACCAGAAGGGCGGCGGCGTGCCCTGCCTGATCGCTGTGCATCAGGACGCATCAGGCAATGCCCATGACATCGCGCTGGCCTATGCTTCCGGCGTTGGCGGCGGCCGGTCGGGCATCATCGAAACCAATTTCCGTGAAGAATGCGAGACCGATCTGTTTGGCGAGCAGGCCGTGCTCTGCGGTGGCCTGGTTGAGCTGATCCGCGCCGGCTTCGAAACCCTGGTGGAAGCCGGCTATGCGCCCGAAATGGCCTATTTCGAGTGCCTCCATGAAGTGAAGCTGATTGTCGACCTGATCTACCAGGGCGGCATCGCCAACATGAACTACTCGATCTCCAACACGGCCGAATGGGGCGAATATGTCACCGGTCCGCGCATCATCACCTCGGACACTAAGGCCGAGATGAAGCGCGTGCTTCACGACATCCAGTCGGGCAAGTTCACCGCCGAGTGGATGCAGGAAATTAAGGCCGGCGGCTCCCGCTTCAAGGCGACCCGTCGCCTGCATGATGAACACCAGATCGAGGAAGTCGGCACCAAGCTGCGCGACATGATGCCCTGGATCAAGGCCGGGGCCTTGGTCGACCGGGCCAAGAACTAGACGATCTGAGACGGGGGCTTCGGCCCCCGTTTTGTTTAAGGGGCAGGTATAGCCGCAAGCCGGATTGCGCGCCTGTCCTCCCCTTTGTCCATTGCCCTTTCCGGTGTGTCCTGCTCTAACTTTTGCGGGTTGCGGGGGCAA
Source organism: uncultured Devosia sp. (assembly GCA_934553185.1). Lineage (GTDB taxonomy): Bacteria > Pseudomonadota > Alphaproteobacteria > Rhizobiales > Devosiaceae > Devosia. Next base: position 1,964 of record CAKTFF010000126.1, on the reverse strand, counting down.
ACATGACGATTCAAGACGATATCGCGTTGGTGAAGCGCCAAGAGCAGGCGCTTGTTCTTTCCGCCTTCGACGAGAAGGTGGCTTTCGAGCTGGGCAGCGCTGTGCGTGAGCGGGCGCTGGCTGAAGGGTTGAGCCTCGTTGTGGATCTGCGCACATGGGACCGGCAGATGTTCTTTGCCGCGACCGAGGGCACGACGGCAGACAATGCCGAGTGGGTTCGCCGCAAGATCAACAGCGTTCGACGTTTCGCGCGATCGAGCTATCGCCTGGTGCTGGAACGCGGCGAGGCACCGTTCACCCCGCAGTCGGGTGCCGATCCGGCCGACTATGTGATTGCCGGCGGCGGCTTTCCCCTCCGGGTCACAGGCGCCGGGATCATCGGCTGCCTCACCATTTCCGGCCTGCCGGGGCGGAGCGACCATGGCGTTGCCGTTGATGCCCTGTGCGACCATCTGAGGCTCGATCGCGCCGAATACGCCTTGCCGGCGGAGTAGAAGGCATGAAGCTCGATTACCTTCTGCTTGATGTGTTCACTCGAGAACGGCTCAAGGGCAATCAGCTCGCCGTGGTCTGCAAGGCCGATGGGCTGCTCGACGGAGAGATGCAGGCGATCGCGCGGGAGTTCAATCTCAGTGAAACCGTGTTTATCCTCAAGCCGCAAGGTGAGCGGAACACGGCGTCGATCCGCATTTTCACGCCGCAGGTCGAGCTGCCTTTTGCCGGTCACCCGACCGTCGGGGCCGCTGTTGTGCTGGGTCTACAAAGCAAGGGCACGGCCATCCGCCTCGAAGAAAAGATCGGGCTGATCACCGCGCTGTTCGAGAAAAGCGACAAACGCTCGGGCCAAGCGCGGTTCTCGTTGCCTCGGTTGCCGGTTCGCGTCGCGGCTTTGGACGACCATGCGTCGGTGGCAAAGGCTTTGGGCATCGAAACAGCCGAGATCGGCTGCGGCCCCTACCTACCGGCTGTATTCAGCGCGGGAGTGGAGTTTCACCTCGTGCCGGTGCGAGACCCTTCGGTGCTGGCGCGTATCCGCCTGGACATGAGTGACTGGACGCAGACGTTCCCACAAAACCGACATTCGGTGTACATCTTCACTTTAACGCCGAATGAGCCCGACAACGATCTGGCGGCTCGCATGTTCGCCCCGGGCATGGGGCTGGGCGAAGATCCTGGTACCGGTTCGGCAGCGGCGGCGCTGATCGGGCTCTTGTCCGAGCATGCCGATCTTGGCACCGGACAGGTCGATTTCACCCTGCGTCAAGGTCACGAAATGGGCCGGCCTTGCCGCATCACGCTACAGCTCCGCAAGGACAGCAATGTGCTGGTCCATGGCGCTATCGGCGGTCACGCCGTCGTTGTGGGCGAAGGCGTGCTCGACCTGGGTGATTGAGCAGCTTGTCGAGACTGAACAAATGAACGGAGATTGACTGTGGATTTTGTTCTTAACCTGCTGCTATGGCTGCATATTCTTGGCTTTGTGGCAGGTGGCGCGACGGCCGTGTCCATGCCGTTGATCGAGCGGCAGATTGCTGCAGTGGGCACAGACCGGCGTGAAAGCCTGTTTACACTGGGCGCCACGCTGATCCAGATCGGCAAGGTGGCCATGGGCGTGCTGCTGGTCACCGGTCCGCTGATGTTCTGGCTCAAGTGGAACGCCGATGCGCCGAACGGCTGGTTTCATCTCAAGATGCTGCTGATCGTCGCGATGCTGGTCTGCATTGTGGGCAGCGGCATCGCCTTCAAGAAGATGCGCGGCGGCGAAATGAGCGTGGCAGGCCGTTCGGCTAAGCTCGGGCTTGTGACGCTGATTGCCGGGGCAGGGGTGCTGTTCTCGGCTGTAATGGCGTTTAACTGACGCCGATGCTCACCATACGCCCTGCTGGCCAAGGCGACCTGCCGGCACTGCTCGAACTCTACGATCACCTGATCGCAGGCGAGGCGCCGCCGTCCCTTTCCGCCGC
>CAKTFF010000125.1 GCA_934553185.1 uncultured Devosia sp. | reverse complement strand
ATGCTGGCCCATCCTACCGGGATGATCGGCCTGCCGCTGCGCCTTTTGGCGCGCGAAGTTTATCAGCGCTGCGTCGAGCGGGTGGGGGAGGGCGCCGTTGCTCTGGTGACGGGCGAGGAGCGCATCGTTCCCCAAAAGCCGCGCTTCTGGGTGTGCACGGTGGAGGCCATGCCCACCGATATCCGGGTCGATTGCGTGGCGATCGATGAAATCCAGACCGCCATTGATTTCGATCGCGGCCATGTGTTTACCGACCGGATCCTGCATGCGCGCGGCAGTATGGAAACGCTGCTGCTGGGCGCAGGGACCATGGAGCCCATTATCCGCAAGCTCCTGCCGCATGCCGAAATCATCGAGCGGCCGCGGTTTTCCCAGCTCACCTATGCAGGCTCCAAAAAGATCTCCCGCCAACCCGCGCGCTCGGCCATCGTGGCCTTCTCGGCCCGGCAGGTCTATGCCATTGCCGAGCTGATCCGGCGCGAGCGTGGCGGAGCGGCGGTGGTGATGGGTGCGCTGTCGCCCCGCACCCGCAATGCGCAGGTCGAGCTTTACCAGAATGGCGACGTCGATTTCCTCGTAGCGACGGACGCCATCGGCATGGGGCTGAACCTTGATATCCACCATGTCGCCTTTGCCGACGACACCAAGTTCGATGGCCGCATCAGCCGTGAACTGACGCCCGCCGAGATCGGACAGATCGCCGGACGCGCCGGCCGGCACGCCCGCAATGGCACGTTTGGGGTGACCGGGGGCACCGAGGGGTTCGACGAAGAACTGGTGGTGGCGCTCGAAACCCATGACTTCGACCCGATTAAAGTGCTGCAATGGCGCAACAACCTTCTTGATTTCGCGTCGATCCCCGCGCTGCAACACAGCTTGGAAGCGGTGCCGGAGCATCGCAGTCTGACGCGCGTGCCTATGGCCAAGGACCAGCAGGCGCTTGAATTTGTGTCGCGCAACGAAGCGGGACAACTGGCGCGCGGGCTCGATGGCGCGCGGCTGCTGTGGGAATGCTGCCAAATCCCTGATTACCAAGGCATTTCTCCGGCAAATCACGGGGAAATCGTTACCCGAATTTATACCGACCTGGTCAAGAAACGGCATGTCACCGAGGACTGGATTGCCGAGCAGGTGCGGTTTTGCGACAATTCGAGCGGCGACATCGACACGCTGAGCAACCGGATCAAGCAGATCCGCACTTGGACCTTTGTCGCCAATCGCAAAAACTGGCTTGCAGACCCTTCACATTGGCGCGAAAAGACCCGGGATATTGAAGATCGGCTGAGCGATGCGCTGCATGAGCGCCTAACCCAGCGGTTCGTCGACCGGCGCACCAGCGTGCTGCTTCGTCATCTGAAAGACAAACGTATGGCATCTCCCGAGATCAATGAACGTGGCGAAGTACGGCTGGAAGGCCACCTCATCGGCACGCTGGAAGGTTTCCGCTTCACCATCGCCCGCAATGACGGGGATGCCGACATCAAGGGTCTGCGCGCTGCCGCCGACCATGTGGTGGCGCCTGAAATTCACAACCGGGCCGAACGCTTGGCTGGAGCGCCCAACGAAGAATTCGTGCTGGCCACCGATGGCAAGCTGCGCTGGAAGGGCGACATCGTCGCCGAACTAATCGAGGGCGATGCCCTGTACCGGCCGCGCATCCTGATGCTGGCCGACGAGTCGCTGACCGGCCCCGATCTCGAACGTGTGCAGGATCGCCTGAGCCTTTGGCTGCGCCACCACATCAACACGGTGCTTGAAGGCGTAATGGCGCTCGAAGCGCCCGCCGATGTCGAGGGCGCCGCGCGCGGCATCGCCTATCAGCTCTTTGAGCATATCGGGCTGATCCCCCGCGCCCAGGTGGCCGACGAGGTCAAGGGGCTGGACCAGGACCAGCGCGGCACGCTGCGCAAGCTGGGCGTCAAGTTCGGCGCCTACCACATCTACCTGCCGCTTTCCCTCAAGCCTGCGCCGCGCGAACTGGCGTTGATCCTTTATGCGCTCAAGCATGGCGGCGTGCGCCAGCACGGCGTCACCGATATTCCACATATCGTTCTGTCCGGTCGCACCTCGTTTGTGGTCGACCCCGAAGTCGATACCCGCCTTTACGAAGTGGCAGGGTTCAAGGTCGCGGGACGCCGTGCCGTGCGCGTCGATATTCTCGAGCGCCTCGCCGATATCATCCGTCCGCTGATCGCGCTCGATGCTGGGCGTCCCTATGCCGGTGAGCTGCCGGCGGGTGCCGCAGAAGGCAATGGGTTCCGCGTGACGGTCGAGATGACCTCCTTGCTGGGCTGTTCGGGCGAGGATTTCGCTTCGATCCTCCAGTCGCTGGGCTATCGGGTCAAACGCACGCCCAAGGTCGCGGCACCAGCTGTGGCGGCAGAAGCAACAGCCGAAGCGCCGGCACTCGAAGAGGTTCTGGCCGATAACCCGGCATCGCTTGATGCTGTCGATGAAGCGCCGGTTGAAGCCATTGCCGCCGAGCCAGCGCCTGCCATCGATTTGGTTCTGCCCGCAACCACCGTGGTGGAAGCAACGCCGCCCGCGGCTGAGGCCGCGCCTGCAGCGCCCGCCGAGCCGGAATGGGACGAGATCTGGTCGCCCGCCGGAAAGCGCCCCGACAACCGGCGCCACGAGTCGCGCCGCCGCCCCGAAGGGGAAGGGCAGACCAAACGCCCCGAACGTCCGCAGCGCCCGCAGGCGCCGCGCCGGCCAGAAGGGGAGGTTCAGGACCTCAGCAAGGCGCGGCATCTGCAGCCAAAGCCCAAATTCGAGCCCAAGCCGCGCAACGACAACCGTCGCCCCGATGACCAGAAGGGCGATCGCGCGCGCATCGAGCGGCCCGCGCCAGAGCCGCGCAAGGAAAAGGCGTTCGATCCCGACAGCCCCTTCGCCAAGCTGATGGCGCTCAAGGCGCCAAAGGGACAATAGGTGGCCGAGCTTGTTGAACCTGTCCGCAAGGAGCGGCTCGACAAGTTCCTCCATTTTTCGCGCGCGGTGAAATCGCGCACGCTGGCGCAAAAGCTGATCGAGACCGGCGCTGTTAGGGTTAATTCGGAACGCACCGAACGCTCCGACCACAAGGTCGGTGCCGGGGACGTGCTGACCATGAGCCTGCATGGCCGCATCCTTGTCTGGCGCATCATCGATTGCGGCACCCGTCGTGGTCCTGCGAGCGAAGCACAGGGCCTCTACGAGGACATGTCGCCACCCCCGCTCCCGCGGCAGGACCTGTCGCCCTTTGAAGCGGCTATTGCGCCACGGGCTGAGGGGGCGGGCCGCCCGACCAAGAAGGAACGGCGGGAAACCGATCGCCTGCGCGACGAGGAAGACTTGTGAGCGAGGCCACGCCGCTGCCGATCGCCACGGCCAGCCTGCCCGGCACGGCGTCGGAAGCCACAACGGCGATGATCCACTACTACCGGGCGGAGATGAGCCGGGTAAATGCCTGGCGCGCGCGGCTCGACCTTACCAGCAACTGGGCGATCACGGTTATGGCGGCGCTCCTGTCAGTGACGCTGTCGACGCCCGCTGCCCACCATGGCCTGTCGCTGTTTGCCATGCTGATCATTCTGCTGCTGCTTTGCGTCGAAGCGCGGCGCTATCGGTTCTTCGACGTTTACCGGATGCGGGTGCGCCAGTTCGAGCGGCACTATTTCGGGCAGTTGTTTGGCCCTGAGACCGAGCGTGGCGTCGAGCCCTGGCTGCTGATGCTGGCGCAGGACCTGCGCCATCCGCGCTTTCGTATTACCTTCTGGCGGGCGCTGCAGCGGCGGTTGCGGCGCAACTACATCTGGATGTTTCTGATCCTGCTGTTTGCCTGGGTGCTCAAGATCGCCTCGCCCGATCTGCAGGCTGGTGCGGCGCAGGATCCCAGCCGGCCGTTCGACATGGTTGTTGCTCATGCCGCCATCGGGCCGCTGCCCGGCTGGATTGTTCTTGGGCTGGTGGTCCTGTTCTACCTTGGCCTCGCCATAGCAGCCCTGCGCGGCAGGGACCGGCGCACCGACGAAGTTCACGTCTAATAGAAAGGCCCGGTGCAACCGGGCCTTTGTTTGTCAGTGGTGATGTTCGGGCATCTTTTCGAGTTGGTCCTTGGTCCAGGTCGTAACCGCATGAACCTTGCCGTTTTCGTCGCGCATGAAATCGAGATCGGCGACGGGCACGCCCACCGGCTTGGCGCCAAGGCCCAGGAAGCCGCCCACATCGATGATGACCTGGCTGGCTGCGCCCGAGCCATGCATATGCGACACGTTGCCGACCTTGTGATCGTCAGCGCCATAGATGGTGGCGCCTTCGAGCACCGATGGGGTCAGTTCGGCCGACGACAAGCGAACGTGATTGGAGTGATCCATCGCAAAAGTCTCCTTGTTTGGGGTCAAAGGGTAAGTCGCGCGTGCCCATTGTGTTCCCATATCCTATCATGAAGCGGACAATGGCTTTCTCCGTAAGCACCTGCCTGCGCCAAATGGTGCGCCTTGCCAGCCTTGCGGCACAGGGGAAAACGGTTTAGCACCGGTTCTGTTGAGACCTGCCGGACTGCCGCCCGATATGACCTATATCGTCACCGATAACTGCATTGCCTGTAAGTACACCGACTGCGTGGAAGTGTGCCCCGTGGATTGTTTCTATGAGGGCGAGAACATGCTGGTGATCCATCCGGATGAATGTATCGACTGCGGCGTCTGCGAGCCCGAATGCCCCGCTGAGGCGATCAAGCCCGATACGGAATCGGGTCTCGATGAATGGCTGGCCCTCAACACCAAGTTCGCCGCCATGTGGCCGAACCTGACCGAGCGCCGCGATCCCCTGCCCGAAGCCAAGGCGAGGGACGGCGAAGACGGCAAGCTGGCGAAGTATTTTTCGGAAGCCGCCGGCGAGGGCGACTGAGGATTTGCCGGGCACCCGGCATCTATGGTGACGCTCTGTCGACGAAGCACGGGCCCTATGACTTTAGGGTTGTGCTTCGATCAACAGCGCCCACTTGGGCGTGGCAAAAAAGTTACTGATTCGTAGCTTTTGATTTTGCTGATTTTTTATGCTATGGTCCCTCATAAGCAGTTCACCCCTTCCACCCTGTGCCAGCCTGGCACAATCTGTGTGACATCTTTGGATGCATGAGCTCCGGGTAAGCGGACCCGGAGAGGCAGAAGGTTTGTGCTGCGCGCGGCGTCCCGTTCGGACGCAAGTTAAGAGTTTGACTGGACGGTCTTTCCCGCAGGAACCGTCCATTCGGGGCGTGAACAAGGAGTTCAACCAATATGGTAGCCAAGAAGGTACAGACGCGGCTTGGGTTCAAGACGGGCGAGTTTGTGGTTTATCCCGCACACGGCGTCGGCGTCATCGTGTCCATCGAAGAACAGGAAGTCGCTGGCCTTACTCTTGAGCTGTTCGTGATCAGCTTCGAACAGGACAAGCTGACCCTGCGCGTCCCCGTCGCCAAGATCAAGTCTGTCGGCATGCGCAAGCTGGCCGAAGAGGACCTGGTCAACCAGGCGCTCCACACCGTCACCGGCCGCGCTCGCGTCAAGCGCACCATGTGGTCGCGCCGCGCTCAGGAATATGAAGCCAAGATCAATTCGGGCGACCTGATTGCCATTTCCGAAGTCGTGCGCGATCTTTACCGCTCCGAAGAGCAGCCCGAGCAGAGCTATTCGGAACGCCAGCTGTTCGAGCAGGCCATGGATCGCATGAGCCGCGAGATCGGCGCCGTCAACAAGCTGACACTGACCGAAGCCGTGCAGTTGATCGAAAAGAACCTCGCCAAGTCACCCAAGCGCACCAAGGCGGACGCTGCGGAAGCCGAAGGTGACGAGGAAGCCGCAGCGTAAAGCTTGCGTTGATTGAGAATAAGAAGGGCCGGTGGAAACACCGGCCTTTTTGTTAGCTGCGCAACACCTTTTCCAATGGCCGGCCCTTGGCGATCTCGTCCACCAACTTGTCCAGATAACGGATTTCACGCATCGTGGGCTCCTCGATGTCCTCGATCCGGACGCCGCAGATCACGCCTTTGATCAGGGCGCGCGACGGGTTCATCGCCGGTGCCGTGGCAAAGAAATCCTCAAAGGTGGTCATGTTGTTCAGTTCACGATCGAGCGAGTGCTGATCGTGGCCGGTGAGCCAGCAGATGGCCTGGTCGATTTCGGCCTTGCTGCGTCCCTTGCGCTCCGCCTTGGCAAGATAGTGACGGTAAACGCTGGCCACACTGGTGGCATAGATGCGGTGGGTCATGCCGGGTTCTCCGGGGCTTGCAGCTTCCAGGCATGCCGCAATCCTATGATTTTCCCAGCACCTCGCCAAGACGGCTCGTAGCGCTTCCGGGCTTGAGCGGCTGTTGCTGGGAGGGGTGCGGCACCCAGCCCGAGAGCCAGATGATTTCAAGCGTCGCGCGGATGCGGCCGTCGGGGTCACTGTCGCGCTCGCCATAAGCTGCGGCGGCTGCCGCCAGCAGGGCGGGCGAAGCAAGGCCACGCGGCCGGTC
>CAKTFF010000124.1 GCA_934553185.1 uncultured Devosia sp. | reverse complement strand
GTTTGATCCGCCGAACTTCCTGGTGCTCGACGAGCCCACCAACCATCTCGACATCGCCACCAAGGAAATGCTGATCACCGCGCTCAGCCAGTTCGAGGGCACGATGCTGTTTGTCAGCCACGATCGCCATTTCCTGGCGGCGCTCAGCAACCGAGTATTGGAGCTCACGCCGGAAGGGGTACACACCTATGGCGGGGGCTATACCGAATATGTTCAGTCCACCGGCCAGGAAGCCCCGGGTCTCCGCAGCTAGCAGAGCCCACATCGGTCCGAATGCAGGCTTCAGATTCAGGTTTGGCAAACGCTTAGGTGTTAATTCTGAGGCGGTTACCGGCCGTTGATCTGGCCGCCTCGGGAGACTAGCGTGACCTCACCCTGGCACATGCTTGCCGGCAATCTTGCCATTGTGGCGCTGTTCGTGCTCGGCTGGGCGCATGCGCGTTTCTGGCTGCGCAGCGTGCCCGGCTTCTATCGCGCGGCACTTTTCGGGGTTGTGATGGGCCTGGGCGCAGCGTCCACCATGCTGATGGCCGCCGAGATCCTGCCCGGACGACTGCTTGACCTGCGTCTCTCCCTAGTCGGCCTTTCCGGCTTTTTTGGCGGTCCGGTCGCGGCCATCCTAACACTGGCGATCGCTGTTCCGGTTCGCCTCGGCATCGGTGGCGCGGGCGCCATCGTTGGCGCGGACACGATTACCGTGGCTGTCGCCGCAGGCCTTCTTGGACGTATGCTGGTGAGCCGGCGCGCTACAACGGAGTGGCATGGGCTCGCCCTGGGTGGCGCTATTGCCGTCGTTTCGGTGCTGCACATCATCATGATGCGCACGGATGCCCTGCAGGCAAGCCTCCTGCCGCTTGGTGTTCTGAATCTGGTCGCGACGTCTCTGGCGAGCGTGGTCTTTATCCATGCCCGTCGCTTCGCTGCTGAACGAGACCTGCTTGCAGCGGCCGTACAGCAAGCGCCCGACTTCAACTATGTCAAGGATCGCCACAGCCGCTTTGCCGCTGTTAACAACGCCGTAGCGCGACTGCACGGCTTTGCCGAACCAAGCGCAATGATTGGCCGCACCGATTTCGACCTCGCTAGCCCTGTGCGTGCGCAGACCCTGTTTGAAAGCGAGCAAGCGTTGATGGCCGGCACCAAGGATAAGCTCGTCTTTGAAGAGCAGCTTGTTGATGCCCAGGGCAAAACCCGGTGGTTCACCACGGCCAAGGTGCCCCTTCATGGCCCCAATGGCGACATGATCGGCATTGCCGGCGTCACGCGGGACATCACGGAAGATCGCCAGCTCCGCCAGGAACTGGTTGAGAGCCGCAATACGCTTTCCTATGCCTTGGCGGAAATGTCGGATGGGCTTGCCATGTTCGACAGCGATGGCCGTATTGTCATGTGCAATGAGCAGTACAGCGCCAGCTTTCCTTACACGCGCGACTTGCGGCGGCCGGGCGCAGACCTGCGCGATGTGCTGAACAAGGTGGTGGACACGGGCGAGCAGATCAACATACAGCCTGATGCTCAGGGGTGGATCAACCGGATCGTCGACAATCTTCACCGTGAAAGCGAGGAAGTGGTGCATATGTTTGATGGGCGCTGGCTGCAGGTGCGCACCAAGCCGACGACCGAGAACAAGACCATGGTCGTGGTCACCGACGTGACGCGCATCAAGACTGCCGAGCAAGCGCTCCGCTCGGCAACCGACCAGCTTGAACAACTGGTTCGCACGGATGGGCTGACCGGATTGCTGAACCGCCGCGCTTTTGACAACGCCATGGAAAACGAGATCACGCGCAGCGCCCGAACCGGTAGCCCAATGAGTCTGCTGCTGATCGATGTCGACCGCTTCAAGGCGTTCAACGATCTCTACGGCCATCCAGCAGGCGATGAAACGCTTCGGCGCGTGGCCGAGCACCTGCGCGATTCCATCAAGCGATCGAGTGACCTGGCGGCTCGTTATGGTGGCGAGGAATTTGCCGCCATTCTGCCCGATACCGACGAGGATGGCGCTTATATGGTGGCCGAGGCCTTTCGGTTGGCGCTGGGTGGGGCAAGGCTGACGCACCGGGCGAGCGAGCGCGGCTATGTGACAGCCAGCATCGGGGTGGCGACCTATATGCCCGATAATCTGCGTCGCAGCGCAGGCGAACTCATCGAAGCTGCCGACGAGGCGCTCTATAGTGCCAAGGCTGCCGGGCGCGATCGTGTCTTCGGTACGCGGGTCACCGGCGAACAGCGGCACTATGCGCGGGGTTGAAACCCTGACGCCGGCTCTGCTGGCAGGGACTACAATCCGAACCGGTCGAGCGTCGCTTCGTATTCGTCGCGCACTTCTTCAGGGTCGCGCCCTGAATGCCAACTGGCATCGATCCTTGCCTTGATGTCTGGATCAAGCGCCTCCCACTTGGCGTCCCATTCTTCACCATTGGCAGTCCAGTAGCCGACCAGCTCGTAGCGCTCGGCCGGCAGCTTGAGTTCACCGCGCACGAACTTGCGGATGGCGCGCACCACCCGCTGCTCACCCGCGACCCAAACGTATCCCGGGCTTGGAGGCAACGGCACAGCGCGGACCACTTCCCCCATGCGGCTGGGCGCAACGCCATTGCCGCTCCGGTGCAGCCAGGTAACCGTTGCATTGGGATGGCTGGGCAGAGCAAGCTCATCTTCAGCCTTGGCCACTTCTACGAAAACGCGGGACTGAACATGGCGCGGCGTCTGCTCCAAAATACGAGACAGGGCGGGGAGCCCCGTCGCATCGGCAACCAGTAATTGCCAGACGATGTCGGCGGGCGGCGTATAAAGACCGCGTGGATTGTTGAGAGTGACGCGGTCACCCGGGCCAGCTTTCTGTGCCCATTCGCTGGCAACACCACCATCATGCACCACGAAATCGATGTCCATAACCCCGGCTTCAGCGCTGAAGCGGCGAACGGTATAAGGTGCGCAACGGATCGCGTCCTGGCCATCGGGATAGGTCCAGCGGCCATCTTCGGAGATAAGGGGCAGGTGCAGCTTGCCGGTTTTTTCATTAGGGAAAAACAGTCGGAGATATTCGTCCGCTATTCCTGTCGAGCGGAACGCGGAGAGGCCTGCGCCACCCAGGGTAAGCCGGATCATGCCCGGCGTCAGTTGCTGGCGCGATAGAACCGTTGCTTCGTGAAAGATCGTGCTCATCGTCTCAAGCCCCGTTCCGGTCCGTCCCGTCCGGGCTTGCTATAATAAGCTGATAAATTCCGTCAAGTTCTACATCGGCATGCTGGTCTGCGACGAAGGGCCAAGCTTTTCTGCGCCCCAAATCCTCGAACGCCGCACTTGAATGGGTTCATGCGGCGACTTGAACCAGTAAAAGGGTCGAACCACCAACTCACAGGCAGCGCGAAGGGTGGCTATGCCCATCAGCAGCCAATAGACGGGTAGCAGCGCCTGGCGGCCAAGGAGGCCGGTTTGTCCGGTGCGGGCGAGCCCCATCGCCACCATGGCGAGCGCGCTGCCATAGCCCAGGATCAGGATAGCCAAGTAGAAGGCCCACCATGCCGAGAGTTCGGGCGTGTTCCAACCACCAAGCAAGCCGATGGCCAGCACAAGGGCGAAGCCACAATGAAGCACCGGCGCGATGATCATGCCCAGCACCAGAGCTTCAAACACGAGGAAGGCGGGCCAGCCGAGTTCACGCAGCAGCAGGATGGGGTTCCGATTGTGAACCACAAAGGTCTGCATCCAGCCTTTCATCCAGCGGGTCCGCTGCCCCATCCATGGCTTGATCCGGGTCGGAGCGGTTTCGTGAGTGGCGGAATCAAGCACATCGACGCGCAAACGACGCCGTGAAAGGCGGAGGCCGAGATCGGCATCTTCGGTCACATTGAAGGCGTCCCACCCGCCAAGTTCACGAAGGGCGGCCGTGCGGAAATGATTGGACGTGCCACCCAGCGGCATGGGCACGCACCATTGAGCAAGTGCGGGCAAGAGCACGGTGAAGAGACCTGCATACTCCCCGGCAAAGAGCGCTGAAAGCCAGCCTTGACGTCCGTTATCCATCACCAGATGTGCTTGAAGACACACTAGATCATGGTCATCGCGGAAGCGAAGCGCTGCCTTCCACAATTGGACCCGATCAGGAACGTCTTCGGCGTCGAAGACCACGACATGTTCGCCCCGGCATAGCGGCAGGGCGAAATTGATGGCCTTGGGCTTGGTACGCGGCTTGGCGTCGGGAACCACGACCAGCGAGAAGCGAGGATCGCCCAGGCGCTGCTGAACCGCGGCGACGGTGCTTTCCGAGGCAGACTCGACCACGAACTTGATGTCGAGCCGCTCTGCCGGATAGTCGATGGCCCCAAGGCTGGCAAACAGTTGCGGCACCATGGCAGTTTCGTTGCGTAATGGCACCAGCACCGAATAGAGGGGCAGTTCTTCGTCCTCCGGCCTTGTGATTGGGCCTACCGCTTTAATCGGCGCGGCGAGTGCGCCGATGCGTATGGACGCGGGCGCGATCAACAAGACAAAAGCTACCGGCAAGAGCCAAAGCGGCGCGAAGAAAGGCGCGGCCAGCAGAATGGCAAGAAGCGCAGCCAAGGCCAGGACAAAGCCGAGACGCGCAGCGAAGGTGAGTTCCAGTTGCGCGCAGGCATAGGGCCATTTAAGCGCCAGGTTCTGCCGGGCGGAGGTCAGCAGGTCTGGCGTGGCAAGTTTTGCCACGTAATCGGCCAGAGCCGTGCTTGGAACGAGACACAAAACGGAAGCGTGGCGGGGATTCTGCAAGCGCCAGCGGCGTAGCCGAATAATCTGGTGGAAGTCGGGAGCGGCATAGGCGCGATCCTTGCTGTCAACCTCCACGCGGATAAGGCGGACATCGGCGAGCGTTTCGAGCCTGTTGGTCACCACCCTGCCCGGCTGCTCGAGCGGCACCTGAGCGTTGAATGTGAAGCCAGCCCAGCGGGCGGCGCGCTGCATGACCAGGTCGGCGCCAAGTCCCAAGGTTGCAGCACAGTAGAGCAGGACATCGACTTCCCGCTCGAGCGCTGTTTCAAGGACACCCAGCGCCATGGCGCGATCGGGCTTGTCTTCTACGAGAATGGCGCGGATGAGCTCGACTTCAAGCGACATGGGCAGCCGCCGATAATGACTTGCCACCTACTGGCGAGCAGTGCCCATTATGCGCGTCAAACCACGTTGAACCGGCTTTCACCTGGCAGCCCCCCGCCCCAGATACTTACTTGGAAATACTGATGGGGCTTTGGAGAGTTTGCAAGAGAGTGCGGCTGGATTGTTCAGTTATCGTTAACCAGCCGGCTTGCTCCGGAAACCGGCTGGTTGAAGGTCGAACTGAAGGCCTTCTAGTTGGTGGCGTCGAACTGGTGGGGGTTGAAATGGTAGGCCGTAGAGCAGAACTCGCACACCACCTCGATCTCGCCGTCGACTGCCATTTCCTCGCGGTCCTGGGCCGTGAAGCTGGTTGCCAGCATGTCCTCGATCCGCTCGGCTGAACAGGTGCAGCGCTCGACCACGGGCAAAGGGGTAAAGACCCGCACGCCGGTTTCATGGTAGAGGCGGAACAGCAGCCGTTCGGAGCTGAGATCCGGGTCAGCAAGCTCAAGGTCGTCCAGCGTTGCCATCAAGGTCTTGGCTTCCGTCCAGCCATCGGCTTCCTTGAAATCGGGGTCGGCCGTTTCCGGATTGTCCCAATTGCCATCGCCGGGCAGGTCCGCCATGTGCGAGATGCCGTGCTCGGGCAGATGCTGGATCAGCACGCCGCCAGCACGCCAGTGCGAACGGTGATCGCCCTTCTTGGTGAACTGAGCGACCGCGAGCCGCACCTGCGTCGGGATCTGCTCGGACTGCATGAAATAGGTATGGGCCACCTCTTCAAGCGAATTGCCTTCCAGCGCCACGATGCCTTGGTAGCGCTCGGTATGGGGGCCTTGATCGATGGTCATGGCGAGGTGCCCCTTGCCGAGCAACTGCCCCGGCTGGGTGCGTCCTTCTTCGGCAGCCTTGACCAAGGCATCGTGGTCGAACCGAGCATAGCCGCGCAGCCCGTCAGGCGCGTCGAAGTCGACCACCAGCAGGTTCACCGGCCCATCGGTCTGGGTTTGCATGATGAACTTGCCCTCGAACTTGAGGGAAGAGCCGATCAGCGCGGCAAGCACCACAGCCTCGCCCAGGAGGCGGGCAACGGGCGCCGGATAATCGTGGCGGCTCAAGATCGTGTCGAGAGCATCGCCCAGCCGGACGCTGCGGCCGCGGGTGTCGAGTTTGTCGAGGGTAAACGGCACGACGGCATCATCGCCGCTTTCCGGCCGGTCGAGTCCGAGGTCGTTGAGCAGGTTCTCGGTCATGGTGGTTGAGTCCGTCATCATCGTTGTCACATGGCTTTCAGGTCGGCCAGGCCAGACACGGCGCACGGGAAGACCTCATTGAAGGCCAGTCGAAAGAACGAGGTCGCGCCAACATAAGCGGCACGACCTCATGGTTCGACAGGCTCACCATGAGGCTACTCATGA
>CAKTFF010000123.1 GCA_934553185.1 uncultured Devosia sp. | reverse complement strand
GATCGCCTCTCTCTTACGCGTTCTGCTCGTTTGTGGCAGTGACACCAAGCGTCCCAGCCAGAGCTGACCATCCGTCACATTTCATTTGATGCAGCGTGCCAGATGTATGCGGCTTCACGCGCCCATGATCGCGTGTCCGATCGCCCTTTCATTTCGCCTCGCCTGAGGGACACGGTGGAAGAGCGAACCACGGCCGACGCGCCCATGCTTTCCAAAACAAAGGGGCTGCGATCCACGTCGCAGCCCCATTCGCTAGTTTAGTTAGGGGTCGTCCCTCAGCGAGGCGCAACACCCTGCCTGCTCTACCTCAGCCTAGTTGGCCGGACGCTCAGGCGCAGGGCGCTGGTAAAGCCCAACGATTTCACCTTTGGCGAGCACATGGTCTTCCATGGCTGCAAGCACGTCTTCACGCTTGGCGCCGGGATCGACGTCGAGGTTAGCGACGTCCAGAGCAAACACCTGGAAATGGTAGTGGTGTGCCGGGTCTTCGAGCGGTGGGCGTGGCCCGAAATAGCCGATCTGGCCACGGCTATTGGTACCCTGCTTGGCATCCATCGGCTGCTGCAGCACCGGGTCGGTGCTGAGCCCTTCGCGCAGCTCGGTCTGCGTGCCGGGAATATCATACAGGATCCAGTGAACGAACGGCTTGGGTTCAGCAGCATCGGGATCGTCGGCGATCACGACAAAGGACTGGGTGCCTTCAGGCGCATCGGCCCAGGACAGGGCGGGCGATGCATTATGGCCATCGGCAGAATGGCCGACGGGAATGGCGGCATTGGCTTCAAACGTTGCGGCAGAAACGGCAAGCGTGCCTTCCGCTTCCACCAAGTTGATCGCGATGTCGCTGACCGGTGGCTTGACCGAAACGTCAGGCGGCGTCGTAGCGGAAGCGTCGGCTGCGGTCTCGTCACCAGCATAGCTGATGCGGTAGATGATGCCGTTGAAGTCGTCGGCCAGCAGCATGGAGCCGTCCTGGGCTTCGGTAATGCCGGCTAGACGAGCAAGGAACCCGAAATTGCCGTCTTCCCCTTCGATCAGGAAGCCTTGGGCGAAGTGTTCCCAGCTGGCGGGTTCGCCGTCCTGGAAGTCAACGCGGG
Organism: uncultured Devosia sp.; assembly: GCA_934553185.1. Taxonomy (GTDB): domain Bacteria; phylum Pseudomonadota; class Alphaproteobacteria; order Rhizobiales; family Devosiaceae; genus Devosia. The sequence goes on along the minus strand of CAKTFF010000123.1, from coordinate 5,500 downwards.
TCACTTCATAGCCGCTTGGCGGGCGACGGTTCCACGAACCCCGCATAGCGATGAAGGCGTCGCCGCTAAAGGCTTCCGGCACGGCATTGCCCGAATGGAACATCATCTGCATGGGCGCGCTGTGGGCGGTATAGCCAAGAACCGGCTCTTCGCTCTGCTCTGCCCATTGTTCAAGGGTGACGCCCATAGGTGGGTTGATATGAGGATTGAGGTTGCCGAAGTCGAAGACATAGGGCCAGCCATACTTGCTGTCTTGTTCGACCAGGTTGAACTCTTCCTGCTGTTCTTCGTCGCCCAGCCAATCGGTACCGTGATCGGCGCCATAGAGATTGCCGGTGGTCGGTTCCCAGCCAAAGCCGATCGTGTTGCGCAGGCCGGAGGCAAAAATGGTGCGGCTCGTGCCGTCCAGCTTAGCGCGCACGATGGTGGCGTTTTCCGGATTGGTTTCGATGCATTCGTTGCAGGTCGAACCTACGGTTATATAGAGCATGTTGTCAGGCCCGATCGCCAGGGTCCGGTTCGCATGCTGTCCGCCATCGGGCAGGTCGTTGATGATGCGCTTGAGTTCGCCGAATGTGCCATCGGGGTTGACCGGAGCCGTGAAGACCTCTTTGACGGTCACCAGATAGACAGTGTCCTCATGGAAGGCGATGCCGTGCATGCCCGGGCGTGCAGCGACGGTGGTAAAGCCGTCGAACTTGCCGTCTCCATCGGTGTCATCGAGGCGGATGATGTCGGATTCGGTGCGGCGGCTGGCATAGACATGTTCGCCATGGGTGGCGAGCATGCGGGTATTCCCCATGTCGCGGCCGATGACTTCGACCTCGAAGCCTTCCGGCACCGAGATCAGACCGGCAAGTTCTTCGTCGTCGGAGACCTCGATCGGCTCCGGCTCAAGGATCGAGCCTTCAACAACAACATCGGAATACTGCCCGACCGTGCCTTGCGGCTGCGCCATGGCAAGCGGAACGGGAGCGGCGAGGGCGATAAAAGCCAGTGCTGGCACTATGCGCATGGGTAAGTTGATCTCCGGAAAGGACGTAGGGCAAAGGTCCTCGGCGGAGCCTTGTTCCAACATGTTAACGTGCGTTAATTTTGCGCGAAAAAGAAGATGGTGCCGAAAAGAAGGATGAAGGCCGCAACAAAAGCGATGATGCGCAGGATCGAGCCGTATGGATTTCCACCCAAGGCAACGCGCTCAGCCTTACCACGTCCACGCTCAGTGATCGCCTTGTCGGTTTCCGAAACAAGCTTCTCGTTGTCCATGTCCGCCTTCCTGCCTTTGGTTTGATCTAACGGGCGGTGCGGAACAGGGTTGCAGAGCAAAGGCGCGTGATGGTCGAACTGCCAGGGCAGGGGAGCGTTGAGCGTGTTTGATGGAGCCCTAGATGAGCCTCGACCTCAAGCCTTTAGCCGAGCAGACGATTGTTATCACTGGAGCCAGTTCCGGCATTGGCTTAGCCACAGCCCGGCTCGCGGCCAAACGCGGGGCGCGTGTTGTGCTTGCTGCACGCGATGCGGATGCGCTGGCCCAAATCTGCGCGGAGCTTGAAGCCGAGGGCGCAGAGGCGGTGTTTGCCCAGGCCGATGTCAGCGACGAAACACAGATCCAGACGATTGTTGACAAGGCGATCAGCAGCTTTGGCGGCTTCGACACCTGGGTCAACAATGCCGGGATTGGCGTGATCAGCCTCGTGGAAGAGACTAGCACCGCCGACCACCGCCGGATCTTTGACGTCAACTATTTCGGTCTGGTTTATGGTTCACTGGCTGCGGTGCGGCACTTCCGTGACCATGGTAAGACCGGCGTTCTTGTCAATGTTGGTTCGGCAGTCGGCGACATCCCCGAAATGTTGTCCGTGCCCTATTCAGCGAGCAAGCACGCCATCAAGGGGTTCACCAATGGTCTGCGTCTCGAGCTGATGAAAGAGGGGCTTCCGGTCTCGGTGACCCTGATCAAGCCGAGCGGCATCGACTCCCCCTTCTTCGATCACGCCAAAACCAATATGGGCGGCATGGGTAAGGCGCCGGGCGTCAACTATGCCCCACGCGTCGTCGCCGAAGCCATTCTTCATGCCGCGACGCACCAGAAGCGCTCCATGGCCGTGGGCCACACAGCAACCTTTGGCGGCCGCATCGCCGCCATCGTTCCCGGCCTCGTGGAGCGCCAGCAGAGCTCCTGGAGCTATGACATGCTGGTTGATTACGGACATATGCCCGAGGACGACAATCTCTATCACGCGCCCGCCGAAGGCCGGGAGCGTTCGCGCTATGGCAGTGGGCAGGAGTGGAGCCTGACCACCGCCGCCCAAAGCCATCCCCTGCTCAGCATGAGCGCGGCTGTTGTCGCGGTGGGCGCCCTGGCACTCGCCATCACCAGCTCGGTGCGCCGCTAGCGACAACAAAAAGGGGAGTGGACCAGCCACTCCCCTTCATCGTTCTAGATCGGCTCGACTTGATCAGACCGTCTGCGTGTTGTCGCCGTCCTGATTATTCTGTCCGTTGGTTGCCTGGTTCAGGCCGTCCTTGGCTTGCTGGTAAAGGTCGGCACCCTTGCTGGCAACGGTGTCGTGCAGCTCGGTGACCTTTTCCTTGCCCTGCTCGTAGAGCCCTGCGGCCTGTTCGGCTGCCTTGCCCTTGAGAGCATCGGCGGCTTCGCCCATGAGCGCGTCTTCCTGTGCCGTGTGGGGCAGAGCTGCGCCAAGGGCTGCACCCAAAGCAAAGGCCAGAGCACCGCCAACAAGTGGCTGATCGCGGAACTGGTGCATGATGGTTTGGTTCAGCGAACCAAACTGGGAACCCACCTGTCCGGCGGCATTGCCGACCTGGCCCGAGAAGTTACCAGCGGCGTGACCAACATGGCCTGCCATATTGCTGGCGTGACCACGACCGGCACCTGCTGCCGAGCCCACTGCATCACGCGCGTCATGCAGCTTTTCGCGGGCCTTCTGCCAGGTGTGCGATGCCCAGCCGGTTGCTTCTTCAAGCAGGTTGCCGGCTTCGTCGCGGAACTGATCGATCCGATTGCCCGTGGCATCGGCAAAACCCTTGAAGCGGTTGCCAGCCTCATCGGTAAAGTGGCTGGCGCGGTGACCGAGCGAGTTCGCACGGGCGCGGAACTTCTTGCCGGCGTCGTCACTGAACTCGGTATAAACGTCGCGACCTTCGCCAACCTGGCCAAGTCGCTGCAGCCCGCCACCGCTGATGGTTGCGACCGGATAGTCGTAATCATCGAACTCGTTGTCATCGTAGCTATAGTCGGACTCGTAGCCACGGTTGCTGTTGATCGAGTTGTCCCAATCGCTGTCGGTGGCGCCGTAGCTGCGTGAGCTCACGCTCGCCGTATTGTTGCTGGTCGAGCCAGGCTTAGCCATCAGCCAGGCAAGGCTGACGCCGAGCAGGGCAACGGGCAGCGGGTTGGCCGTGATATTGCGCTGCAGGCTCGCCACGAACTCGCCGCTGCCGCCCTTGGTATAGGCGAGCAGTTCGTCGACCATCTGGCCGGGAGACAGCTTCTGCTGGATTTCGTCGATGGTGTTTTCAAGGCGGCTGCGCTGCAATTCGATTTCGTGCTGCAGCTCGGCGGCACTCTTGTTGTCGCTATCGTGGGCCATTAGAGCCTCTCCTTGACAATGTCGGCGTCACGGCTGAGCGAAGCGGCCGTACGGTTGAGGTTGAGATTGCGTGCCTTGAGGGCATCGAGGCCGCGGTTCACGAAAACATAGGCGATGATGCCGACCACGATGGTCACAATGCCGGCCGAGATAGCAGTGGCGAGCGTCTCACCCATGCCCTGGCCAACAAAGAATGCTGCCAGCAGCGAAACGATGCCGCTGAGGAGAACGCCGAGCGCCCCCAGAGCCAACACGGCACCAATCAACAGCGAAACAACGGCAGCGATGGTTTCGGAGAGCTTTTCGGAAGCCTCAGCCTTGGCGAGCTGGATTTCTTTGCGGAACAGGCTCGAGATGTCGCCGGCCAGGCCACCAAGCAGTTCGGAAAGCGGCCGGCCTTCTTGCGTATTGGACATTTATTTGTCTCCGCCAAAATCGGTTGAGGAGCCGGACGTGTAGCTCGACGAAGGGGAAGAAGTGCTCGGCGCGTTATAGGAGGCGCTCGAAGAACCCGACGCTGCGCTCGGCGTGCCGGTCGACCGTGCTGCCGCGCTAGAGCCGCCGGCCGAGTAGCTGGAGTCGCCGCTGGCGTAGGACGAGGGGTTGTAACCTGTCGAACCAGAAGGGCGGTAGCCGTCGCCGGTCGAACCCTGATTACCCGAGGTCGCGGTGTTCTGGCTGCGATGGGTGGACGACAAAGCAAAACGGCTGGCAACGAAGCCGGCCAGCGCTGCCGCACCAAGGAAAGCCAGCGGCTGCTGCCGGCCGAAGGACTGCGCCATGCCCAGCAGTTCGTCGACTTCCTTGCCCTCGACATCCTTGCCGATGCGCGAGAGACCGCCAGCGATGTCGCGGGCATAGCGCGCTACGGTTGCATTGTCGGACTGCTCGAGTTCGCCAGCCACTTTGTCGATGGCGTCGGCAATGCCGGTCACCTGGCCGGCGATCAGGTTCTTCTGGTCGCCTGCAAAGCTCTTGGCCTTGTCAGTGGCGGCGGAAACCTGTTCGGTCGCCATGTCCTTGACCGATCGCACCTGCTCGGCGGCAAGGTCCTTGACCGATCGCAATTCCTCTGCCGCCTTGTCGGCGATGGCGTGCAGGTCCTGCTTGGCTGCCTCGGTTGCGGTGCTTACATCGTTCTGGACATTGCTGCGAAGATCGCTGCCCGAAGATGTTTCGCCTGACGCTGACGGAGACGACGGAGTGTCGGATGGGTTCATTTTGATTGCTCCTCGTGTGTGGCAACAATGCCAGCTTGGCTAAGCTGTTCCATTGATAATGCTAGAGGATGCGGAAAAGTTCGTTCGCTTCAGTGCCATGGCGGCCGCGCGGCGGAACAATCCCGCGGCGGCAATGTTTGATCAGGGATGAAGCGCTCGAATAAGTGCAGCTAAAAGGAAAGCCAGATGAACCGCGATGGACTGCCCAGCGGGGAAGGCACCGCTCCCCCAAATATCGATGTTGCCGATCCCCATCCCGCCGATGAGGATCATTATGACCGCCAGAAACATCCCGGCGGTGACCATGCCCCCCACCATGACATCGGTCAGAACAGCTACATCAATGATGGCACCGCGCCACCAAAGCCGCGCAATGTGGAAGACGAGAGTTCGCGGCGATGACGGGGCAGGGAAGCGACGATGCGCAGATCGCCATTGAAAGCGAACTGTTCGAAGCGCTAGGCCGTTTCATTGATCACAGGGACGAGCCGCCGCGCGGGCGCATGAGCGCCAATGACGCGGTTAATGTGATCGTGCGTGATTGGCTGATGAGCCAGGGCTATCTGCCGCTGCCGACCGAGCAGGACGGGGTGGTCAAAGCACTCGATGCTGCGAGGGTACCATGATCGACGAAACCAACGGACGCCAGTTCTGGCCGGCTTTGCT
>CAKTFF010000122.1 GCA_934553185.1 uncultured Devosia sp. | reverse complement strand
GTCCTGCACCACCAGATGCACCGCCTGTTCGGCTTCAAGGGTGAAGCGGCGCAGCACCGGCGTAGACTGGCTGATCAGCCGGTGCATGGGCGGTCGCGCATGCGCCATTTCAAACAGCTTGAGCGTGATCTCGTAGCGGTCTTCGGGCGTGCGCCGCACATAATCGCGACGCACCAGTCGGTCCAGCATGCGGTAGATTTCATTGGCCGAGCGGTCGAGCGCCTTGGCGATTTCCGCCTGGCTCAGCCCATCGGGCGTGCGGGCCAGCAGTTCGAGAATGTCCAGGCCCTTGTCGAGCGCCGGGGCGCGATAGCGCTCGTTTTCCATCTCAGACACGCGTCCCCTCCAGACCTGCTTGGCGCTGACGCAAGGTGAACGTTTCAAACCACCCCAGCACCGCTCGCGGCTTTGGCTTTGCGGACCTGACATGTTAGCCATTGCCACCGCCGTTTATTTATGAATAGATTGTTCAAAGACGCATCGCAAGAATGCGCGGAGGAGCCATTGTCATTTATCCCCGCCGACCCGGCGCCCGGTGCGCCGACGCCGCTTGTCGCCATGATCGACATCGACAAGGCCTTCCCTGGCGTTCGCGCCTTGTCGGGCGCCCGTTTCGAGCTGATGAGCGGCGAGGTTCATGCCCTGATGGGCGAGAACGGCGCCGGCAAATCCACGCTGATGAAGATCCTTTCGGGCGTTTATGCCCGCGACGGTGGTCAGGTGCTGCTGGATGGCCGAAGCGTCGAAATCACCTCGCCGCGCCAGGCCCAGGATTTGGGCATCGGAATTATCCACCAGGAACTCGCGCTGATGCGGGACCTGACGGCGGCCCAGAATATCTTCATCGGCCGCGAGCCGCGCCGCGGTTTCCTGCTCGACGAAGCAAGGCTCAACCGGGACGCCCAGGCCATCTTTGACTCCATGAATCTGCGGCTTGATCCCACGGTGCGGGTGGAAACGCTGACCATTGCCCGCCAGCAAATGGTCGAGATCGCCAAGGCGCTGAGCTACAAGTCGCGCGTTCTCATCATGGATGAACCCACCGCAGCCCTCAACGACGCTGAAATTGCTGAGCTTTTCGCCATCATCAACCGGCTCAAGGCCGAGGGCGTCGGGATCGTTTACATCAGTCACAAGATGGACGAGATCAAACAGATATCGGACCGCGTGACGGTGATGCGGGACGGCGAATTTGTCGGCACGGTTCCCGCCGCCGACACGCCCATCCAAACCATCATCTCCATGATGGTGGGCCGCACGCTGGGCACTGAGAGCCTTGTTATACCTGATACTTCGGGCGCTCCGGTGGCCCTCGACGTGCGCAATCTCAAGCGCGGCCGGGAAATTCGCGACGTGAGCTTCACCGTCCGCAAAGGCGAAATCCTGGGCTTTGCCGGCCTCATGGGCGCCGGCCGCACCGAGGTCGCCCGCGCCATCTTCGGCGCCGATCCGCGCGAGAGCGGTGAAATCTGGGTCGATGGCCGGCAGGCGACGATTTCGTCTCCCCGCGATGCCGTGCAGGCCGGCATCGGCTACCTCTCCGAAGACCGCAAGCACTTCGGCCTCGCCACCGGCATGGACGTCCGCAACAACGTGGCTCTGGCAAGCCTCGAGCGCTTCACCGGCCCCGGCGGCGTGCTCAACGACGGCGCCATGCACGGCGTGGCGCAAAACTTTATCCGCCAGCTATCTATCAAGACCCCCAGCGACACCCAGGAAGCCCGGCTCCTTTCCGGCGGCAACCAGCAAAAAGTAGTCATCGCCAAATGGCTCCTGCGCGACTGCCCCATCCTGATCTTTGACGAACCGACTCGCGGCATCGACGTTGGCGCCAAAGCCGAGATCTACAAGCTGCTCAATTCCTTGGCTGAGCAGGGCAGGGCCATCATCGTAATATCCTCCGAACTGCCTGAAATCCTGCGCCTCAGCCACCGCATTGCCGTGATGTGCGAGGGCCGCCTGACCGGCATTATCCCCGGCGGCGCGTCGCAGGAAGAAATCATGCGGCTGGCAACAATGCGTGAGCCGGCCATGGCCCCGGAGATGCGACATGCAGGATAAATTCGCCGCACTTCCAAACACTTTGTGCCTTGGAGCAACGTCATGACCGACACCGCCGCTCTCGCCACCAGGTCGGGCCCGCGCATCTCTGGCGCCTTCCATCGCTTGCTGGCCTTTTCCGGCCTGATTGCGCTCGTTGTGGTGTTTTCCCTGGCCTCGCCCAACTTCATGCAGACCCAGAACGTGCTGGCGATCCTGCAAGCAACGGCCGTCAACGGCGTGCTGGCCATCGCCGCGACCCTGGTGATCATCACCGGCGGCATCGACCTGTCGGTGGGCACGCTCATGACCTTTTGCGCCGTGATCACCGGCGTCATACTGACCAATCTGGGCATGCCGCTGCCATTGGGTATCCTCGCGTCCATCCTGGCCGGCACCGCGTCCGGCCTGATTTCAGGCACCATCATCGCCAAGCTCAAAGTGCCGCCCTTCATCGCGACCCTAGGCATGATGCTGATCCTCAAGGGCCTGTCGCTGGTGATCTCGGGCACCAAGCCGATCTATTTCAACGACACGCCAGGCTTCAACCAGATCGCCCTTGGCTCCGCCATCGGCTCGGTGTTCCCGGCCGTTCCCGTGCCCAATGGGGTTGTCATCCTCTTCATCGTTGCCGCCCTTGCCGCTTTCGTTCTGAGCAGAACCGCGCTTGGCCGCTACACCTTTGCACTGGGCAGCAACGAGGAAGCCGTGCGCCTGTCCGGCGTCAATGTCGATCGCTGGAAAATCGCCGTCTATGCGACCGCTGGCGGCATTTGCGGCATAGCCGGTCTGCTGATCGCCTCACGTCTCAACTCGGCGCAGCCCGCTTTGGGGCAGGGCTACGAGCTTGACGCTATCGCTGCCGTGGTCATTGGGGGCACATCGCTGTCGGGCGGACGCGGCACCGTTCTGGGCACGCTGATCGGCGCGCTGATCATTTCCGTGCTGGCCAATGGCCTGCGCATCCTTTCGGTGGCTCAGGAATGGCAGACGGTGGTGACCGGCCTGATCATCATCCTGGCTGTCTATGCCGATATCCTGCGGCGCCGCACACTTTAGGCGCCGGCGATGACGCGCTTCGGCGCCAACAAGAAGGCCGGCAAACGGCTCGACAACGAATGCGACACCTAATGGGAGGTTTTTATGCTTAGACGTACCCTGCTCGGCGCCATCAGCGCGCTGGCTCTCTTGTCCGCCGGTGGCTTGGCCTCGGCACAGGACACCTACGACATTGCCTTGATCTCGAAGGGCTTTCAGCATCAGTTCTGGCAGGCTGTGAAGGCCGGCGCAGACCAGGCCGCCGCAGAACTGGGCGCTACGGTGACCTTTGAAGGCCCGGAAACCGAAGCCCAGGTCGACCGCCAGATGGACATGTTGGCTGCAGCCCTGTCGCGTGGCCCCGACGCCATCGGCTTTGCCGCACTCGACTCGCAGGCTGCAACGCCGCTGCTGCAGCAGGCCAAGGACGGCAACATTCCAGTGGTCGCCTTTGACTCGGGCGTCGACAGCGACATTCCGCTGACCACGGCAACCACCGACAACGTCGCCGCGGCAGCGCTTGCCGCCGATAAGATGGCCGAACTGATCGGTGGCGAAGGCAAGGTTGCCGTCGTCGCCCACGATCAGACCAGCCGCACGGGCATCGATCGCGTTGACGGGTTCGTCAACCGGATCAAGGAAAACTACCCCAATATCGAAGTCGTATCCGTCCAATACGGCGCGGGCGACCAGCTGCAGTCCACGGAAATCACCAAGTCGATCCTCCTTGCCAATCCCGATCTCAAGGGCATTTTTGGCGCCAACGAAGGCTCCGCACTCGGCGTTGCCAACGGCAAGACCGAACTGGGCAGCAACATCGTGGTCATCGGCTTTGACTCCGGCGCTGCGCAGAAGGGCCTGATCGAGTCGGGCGTGATGGCTGGCGCCATCACCCAGAACCCGGTGGGCATCGGCTATGAAACCGTCAAGGCCGCTATCGGCGCGCTCAAGGGCGAGACCCTCCCGGCGGTGATCGATACCGGCTTCTACTATTACGACGCCGAGACCATGGACGATCCTGAAATCGCCGCCGTGCTCTACGACTGATCTGCCCTTTGATGGGGCAGGAGTTGCCCCACCCGCCAGACAGCACCTCCCCCTCGACGGAAGAGGTGGGAGGGGGTGAGGTTTAGCCCCAACTTCGGGGTCAACCACCCCCACCCTTGATCCCTCCCCGTCAGGGGAGGGTGTCGACTGATAGACCAGGAACCGCCATGCCCGATCTTGCCGGAAAAACCGTTCTCATCACCGCCGCGGCGCAGGGCATTGGCCGGGCTTCGGTCGAGGCATTTGTCCAGGCCGGTGCCCGCGTGATCGCGACCGACATCAATGCCAACAAGCTCGCCGAACTGGACAGCGTTGCGGGCGTCTCCACCCGTGTGCTCGACGTCCTTTCAGCCGAAGCTGTGCGTGAGGCTGTCGCCGAGATCGGGCGGATCGACATCCTGTTCAACTGCGCCGGCGTGGTGCATTCCGGCGCCGTGCTGGAGATGAGTGACGCCGATCTCGACTTTGCCCTCGACCTCAACATCAAGGCGCAAGTTCGCACCGTGCAGGCCTTGCTGCCGCAGATGCTGGAGCGCCGCGACGGCTGCATCATCAACATGGCAACCGTTGCCTCGTCGGTTAAAGGCGTGCCCAATCGGGCCGCCTACACGATCAGCAAAGCTGCGGTGATCGGGCTCACCAAGTCCATCGCCGCCGATTACACCACCCATGGCATCCGCGTGAACGCCATAGCGCCCGGCACCGTCGACTCGCCAAGCCTGCATGAGCGCTGGCATGCCACCGGTGATTTCGAAGCGGCGCGCAAAGCCTTTATCGCCCGCCAGCCGATCGGACGCATCGCCCAGCCCGAGGAAGTGGCCGACCTCGCCGTTTATCTCGCCGGCGCGACCTATACGACGGGTCAGGTCCATATCATCGACGGGGGCTGGACGGCTTAGACCCTCTCATCGGGGCTGCGCGCCACCTTCTCCCACCGAGGGGAGAAGGGTTCACCAAGTTCAAGACAACCACCATGCCCCCTTTATCCCCTTGCGTGGGAGAAGGTGCCCAAACGGCAGATGAGGGGGATCCCGGAAGTTAGACCATGACCAAGATCACCTCCCTCGCCACCCACGACTTGCGCTTCCCGACCTCCGCTTCTCTGGACGGGTCGGATGCGATGAACCCCGATCCGGACTATTCGGCCGCCTACCTGATCCTCGGCACGGATGGCGAACTCGAGGGCCATGGCCTGACTTTCACCATCGGACGCGGCAACGAGGTCGTGGTGGCAGCAATCCGCGCCCTCGAGACACGGGTGGTCGGGTTGGAACTGGACTGGATCCGCGAGAACCCCGGTCGGTTCTGGCGTCACGTGACCGGCGACTCCCAACTCCGGTGGATTGGCCCGGACAAGGGTGCCATGCACCTGGCAACAGGCGCCGTGGTCAATGCCGTCTGGGACCTCCTGTCGAAGGAGGCGGGCAAGCCGGTCTGGCAGCTGGTCGCTGACATGACGCCCGAGCAGTTGGTTGCGATCATCGACTTCCGCTATCTCTCTGATGCCATCACACCCGAGGAGGCGCTGGCCATCTTCCGCAAAGCGGAAGCGGGCAAAGCCGAGCGCATGCAAGTCCTCCAGCGTGAGGGATATCAGTGCTACACGACATCGGCTGGCTGGCTCGGCTACAGCAATGAAAAGCTGACCCGGCTGGCCACCGAAGCCGTGGAACAAGGCTTCAACCACATCAAGATGAAGGTTGGGCGCGACCTGAATGACGACATGCGCCGGCTCGAGATCGTGCGTTCGATCATGGGGCCAGAGCGCTTCCTGATGATCGACGCCAACCAGGTCTGGGAGGTTGATCAGGCGATCGGCTGGGTCAAGGCGTTGAGCCGCTTCAATCCCTATTTCATTGAAGAGCCGACCAGCCCCGACGACGTGTCCGGCCATCGCGCCATTCGCGAGGCGATCGCACCGGTGAAGGTCGCGACCGGCGAAATGTGCCAGAACCGTATTCTGTTCAAACAGTTCATCAAGGACGGCGCTATCGACATCGTCCAGATCGATGCCTGCCGCATTGGCGGCCTCAATGAAGTGATGTCCGTCCTCGTCATGGCTGCGAAATATGGCCTGCCTGTCTGGCCTCACGCCGGCGGCGTTGGTTTATGCGAATATGTTCAGCATCTTTCCATGATCGACTATCTGGTTGTTTCAGGAACCAAGGAGGGCAGGGTGATCGAATATGTCGACCACCTGCACGAGCACTTCCTTGAGCCCTGCGAGATCCGCAACGCCGCTTACATGCCACCCAAGCTGCCGGGCTTTTCGATCGAGATGAAGGCCGAAAGCATCGCAGCGAACGAATTCTCCGCTTAACCCTCTTTCCTTCTCCCCTTGAGGGAGAAGGTGCCCGAAGGGCGGATGAGGGGTATTTTACAAGCTCGGGCTGGGGAGGGCAGAGCACCCCTCACCCTGGCTCCTCAGCAGGGCGCGTCTAAACCGTCCCTCTCCCGCAAGGGGGAGGGAGAG
>CAKTFF010000121.1 GCA_934553185.1 uncultured Devosia sp. | reverse complement strand
TCACATCTCGATGCAACCGTCAGGGAAGTGGGCAACACGCTCAAAGGCTACTTCAAGGGGCGCGACACGCTCTATCAGATCGGTTCGACCCAGTTTGCCGCTATTCTCCAAGGCCATGGCGTCGACGAGCTTGCCGCGAACGTCGAGCTGCACTTCGAGCTGCACTCCAGCCAAGCCGCCCCCGACCAGCGAACGGGCACTGCGCCAGCGGTTGGATTGATGCCGTTCCGGCTTGGCGAGGTTTCACCGGCACAGGTCCATCGGGCGATTCACGGCGCCGCGCAGGATGCCCGCGATGCCGACAAGCCTGTCAGCATCTATTCCGCAGCGCTTGATGATGCCCATCAGCGCCGCTTTGCCCTGCTTGACGCCCTGCCCCGCGCCATGGCGGCCTCCGACCAACTCAACCTTCATTTTCAGCCCCGGATCAATCTTCACACCGGCACCTGCGACAGCGTCGAAGCGCTGCTGCGCTGGTATCATCCCGAACTGGGCAATGTGGGACCAGCCGAGTTCATTCCCCTTGCCGAAGCCACCGAACTGGCTCGTCCCTTGACCCAATGGGTGATCGATGCCGCTCTCGGGCAGGCTTCTGCCTGGCGCGCCAGCGGTCTGCCACTGAAAATTTCCGTCAATGTGTCTCCAACAAACCTCGAAGAAATCGACTTCGCCGATCGCGTCTGCCAGGCACTGGCGCGCCATCAGGTGCCCGCAGAAGTGCTCGAAATCGAGTTTACCGAAACCGGTCTCATCCGCAACCAGACGCGGATCCTGGCCAACCTGTCCGCGCTGCGCGCCATGGGCATCAGCTGCGCTATCGACGATTTCGGCACTGGCTACAGCAGCTTTTCCTATCTCAAGGATATTCCAGCCGAGATCATCAAGATCGACCAGAGCTTTATGCGAACTCTGGCGCCCGACGACAGCAGCCTTGCGCTGGTCCGCGGCATGATCACCATGGCCCAGCAACTGGGCAAGCGGGTAGTTGCCGAAGGCGTTGAAACCCAGATCGCCTTTGATCTGCTGCAGGCGGCGGGTTGCGACGAAGCACAAGGCTATCTGATTTCCCGCCCTGTTCCTGCTGCCACCCTCTCAGCCTGGATCGCTGGACGCGTGCCCGGCGCCCCCTTTGCGGCAGCAGCATGAACTAGATGCCATGACCAGGCTCGATTTTTCAGCAACCGGACGCCTCAGGGTCTACGCCGTCACCCTTGTCGGCATGATCTTTTGTTCGAGCATGGCGCTGTTTATCGACTCCTTCGGCTTTGCCGCCATGAGCCGGGAACAGCTGATCCGCTCGATCACCGTGGATATCCTTCTGCCCAGCATGCTGGCCGGTCCGCTCCTGTTTCTCCTCATGTCCAAGATCCGCCAGCTGGCCATCGCCCAGCGTGACCTGGCCGTGCTTGCCTCCACCGACAGCCTCACCGCCGTGCTGAATCGTGGTGCCTTCACCATGATGGTGGATGCCTATCTTGAACAGTCCCGCGCCCACGCCAACCTGCGGTCCGGTGCGCTGCTGGTGATCGATGCTGATCATTTCAAAACCATCAACGACCGCTTCGGCCACCAGCAGGGTGACGAAGCGCTCAAGCTCATTGCCCGCACCATCAAGAACACCTTGCGCGGTGCCGACCTGGTTGGCCGGGTCGGTGGCGAAGAGTTCGGCGTATTTCTTCCCGGCGCCACACCCGAGGAGGCCAGCGGCATTGCCGAACGGATCAGGCGGGCCGTTGCCGAGCTCCGCCTTCCAGCCAACAAGGGCGAAGTGTCGGTCAGCATTGGCGGCGTCAGCTTCAGCGGCCTATCAACCTATGACCACCTGTTCTCCCTTGCCGACGAGCGCCTCTATGGTGCCAAGACCAGCGGCCGCAACCGCGTCCTCTTCCGCCACATTGCCGAAAGCGGTTTCGCCGCCTGACCTGACCCGCCCCTGATCACACTGTTGCACATCGAACAAGGCTATGGCGTAGTGCGCCCATCGGCACGGCTGTCGCGCTGCCCGCGAGGCAGCTGACTATCGGGCGGGTCCGCGGCTCAGAGGACAAAGATGCGCATTGCATTTGGCGGCTTTCACATCGAGGCGAGCAACTACAATCCCGGCGTGAGCCGCGACGAGGATTTCCGCATTCTGCGCGGCCCGGAACTGCTGGACGCACCGGCTTTTCACTTTCTGCGTGACTTCGACGCCACCTTCCTCCCTACCTTTCACGCCCGCGCCGTACCCGGCGCCCCCATCGCGCGCGACACCTACCGGCGCTTCAAGCGTGAGTTCCTGGACCGCCTCGCCAGCCATGGTCCGATCGATGGCCTCTACCTCGCGCTCCATGGCGCCGCCTTTGTGGAGGGCATGGAAGACGCCGAGGGCGACTTCATCGCTGCGGCGCGAAAGGAGGTCGGCCCCGACTGCCCCATTACAGTCAGCTATGACCTTCATGGCAATGTGTCCCAGCCCATCATCGACACCATTGACCTGTTTTCCGCCTACCGCACGGCCCCCCATATCGATGTTGAAGACACGATGCGCCGCGCCGTCAGCCTGCTGCTGCGCCGCCTCAACAGCGAAGAAAAGCCGGCTCTGTGCTGGGTGCCAATCCCCGTCAGCCTGCCGGGCGAAAAAACCGCCACGACCGATTTTCCCGCCAATCAACTCTATGCCCAGCTCGCCCAAATTGAGCGCAATGGGAGCATCTGGGATGCCGCCCTGATGGTAGGCTATGTCTGGGCCGACGAGCCCCGCGTCACCGCAGCCGCGATCCTGACCGGAACCGACCGCCCCGCCATGGAAGAAGCAGCCAAACAGCTGGCCATGGACTACTGGAACGCCCGCAACGACTTCGCTTTTGGCTCGCGCACCGGCACAATCGGCGAAACCATCGGCTGGGCCTTAGAAGCCAAGACCCGCCCAGTTGTTCTGGCCGATTCAGGGGACAATCCCACCGCAGGCGGTGCCGGGGACCGGGTCGACATGCTTGCGGCACTGATCGACGCGGGCGCCGAGGGCGTCATCTTTGCCGGCATTGCCGACCGCCCCGCAACCGACCGGGCCTACGAGGCCGGTATCGGCGCCACAATAACCATCACCATTGGCGGCACCCTTCATCCCGAAGGGACCAAACCGCTTCCTGTGTCTGCAACCGTGCTGCACACCGTTCCAACCCCCGACGCGCTCGAGCGCGAAGCCCTCTTGGCCATTGGTGGTATCCAGCTTGCCATCACGGCCCGCCGCCGCCCCTATCATGACCTCGCCGACTTCACCCGCCTCGGCCTTGATCCGCGAACGGCGCGCATCGTCGTGGTCAAGTCCGGCTACCTCTCCCCCGAACTGGCGCCGCTCGCCAATCCGTCGCTGATGGCTTTGTCGCCGGGCATTGTCGACCAGGCCGTCCAGCGCTTGCCCCGCCAGCGCACCCCGCGCCCCTTGTTTCCGCTCGACCAGGACTTTGCCTTCACCCCGCAAGTGATCTGGTCGGCCCGATCCAAAGAGTAATCCCCAGTGTCCAACTATCCCTTCCGCATCGAAATCTGCGTGGAAAACACCGACGGCCTCATCGCCGCCCAGGAGGCTGGCGCCGATCGCGTCGAGCTCTGCGCCAGCCTCCTGGAAGGCGGGCTGACGCCGAGCTGGGGCATGATCCTCAAGGCAAAGGAAGTCGCCACCATCCCCTTCCACGTCATCATTCGCCCGCGCGGCGGCGACTTTTTGTATTCCCCCGTCGAGTTCGAGGCGATGCTGGCCGATGTGGATGCCTTGCGCGATCTGGGCGTGGCCGGCGTGGTGATCGGCTGCCTGACCGAAGACGGCCGCATCGACGAGGCCCGCACCAAGGCACTGGTGGACCGCGCCCGCCCCATGGCCGTCACCTGCCACCGGGCCTTTGACATGACCGCCGACTATGCCGAGGCCATCGAGGCCCTGGTGCGCTGCGGCGTTGATCGAGTGCTGACCAGCGGCCACCATGACACGGCCCTCGAGGGTGTCGACATGCTGGCCCAAACGGTCGAGGCAGCCGCCGGGCGCATCGCCATCATGGTTTGTGGTGGTCTGGACCAGGGCAATATCGCCGCCATTCGCCAGCGCACCGGCGCCGACGAAATGCACTTCGCCGCCCTCAAGGATGTCCCCAGCGCCATGGCCTACCGCAATCCGCGCGTCGGCATGGGCGGCACCGCCCTCGAACGCGAATACACCAACACAGTAACCGACAAGGACGCCGTTGCCGCCACCATCAGGGCAGCCCGCGCCGCCTGAGAGGCACGCGCTGACGGATGGAAGATAAGGAAAATGGTGCCCCCCGCCGGACTCGAACCGGCACGTCTTGCGACGGAGGATTTTGAGTCCTCTGCGTCTACCATTCCGCCAGAGGGGCACGTTCCAGTCTCTAACCCAAGAACGGGTCAGCCGACAAGGGTCAACCGGGCCAGATAAACCGCAAGCACGCCGCCGCCCATTGCCACCAGCAGATTACGCGTCACGAGGAATATGACGGTGGTCACGGATGCGGCAATCGCCTCCGCCGCGCTGCCGGTCACCAAAGCCGGCGCTACCAGCGATGCCAGCACTGCCCCTGGAACATGGCTGATCCAACGCGCAGCAAAGCCAGTGCGCGGCAGGCGGTTGGCGAGCAGCAGCCCGCCTGCCTTGATGGCAAAAGTAACGAGGGCCATGCCGAAAATGGCCAAAAGGGCTTCGGTGCTAGCGAACACGTTGGAGGCTCTCCGCAACGGCGCCGGCAAAACTCCCCACCAAGCCGCCGATCAGAATATACCAGCTGCCCTCGATCAACTGCGCCGAAACGATCGCCGCCAGCGCAGCGACACACCAGGGCACGAGGTCGCCGCGTCCCTTCCACATGCCCAAAAGCAGCGCGAGAAATGTTGCGGTGAACGCAAAATCAAGCCCATAGCTTCGCGGATCGCTGATTGCCGAACCCAGCGAATGCCCGAGCACCGTGGTGGCCAGCCAGCACAGATAGGCCAGCACCCCACCGCCCAGCAGAAACGGCACGGTGCCGCGCCCCTTGGCCATTTCGCCCACCGTCATGGCCCAGGTTTCGTCCGAAACGATCCACATGATCAGCGCGCCTTTGATCTGCTCGTCCGGCCTGAACAAGGGCCGCAGCGTCGCCGTCAGCAGCAGATACCGCAGGTTGACGATCAGCGCGGCAAGGATCAGCGGCCCGATGGGCAAGCTTGCGGGCAGATCTGTCCACAGATCGAGCGCCACGAACTGCGCTGATCCGGCAAACACCAGGGCGCTCATCAGCGCCACTTCCAGCGTGCTCAGCCCCGCCCCGCGCGCCAGCACGCCCCAGACCACGCCATAGGCGGCCACGGACAGAACCACAGGAACACAGGCGCGTGCACCGGCGAAAAATTGCAGCGAAAAGCTTGATTGTGGAGCCATGGGGCGCTTGTAGCGACACTGGACGCTGATCGCACCGGGATTTTTGGTGCTGGGCCGAGATCATTTCGTCAACAGCGGTCAACACCAACACTGATTGCACATCCCCCAAGGCAGGCGTAGGAACTTGGCCATTCCCTCGCGTCTGCCCGATCCATATCGGCCTGCCGCACCCCGCCTGGCCGCCGACATCAGTGCCAGCCACCAGGCGCAATCCCGGAGCGCTCCAATGACCCCTCAGTCAAGCCCTCTTTGGCAGCGTTTCACCGTGTTTCTCGTGCCGCTGATGGCTTCCAACATCCTTCAGGCGCTCTCGGGCACGGTCAATTCCATCTATATCGGGCAGTTGATCGGGGTGGAGGCGCTGGCCGCCACCGCCACCTTCTTTCCCATCATGTTCTTTCTGATGAGCTTCATTATCGGGCTGTCAGCCGGCTCCACCATCCTGATCGGCCAGGCCTGGGGCGCGGGCAATGTGAACAAGGTCAAGGAGGTCACCGGCACCACCCTTGCCGCCACACTGGTCATGGGCCTGATCGTCGCCATTGCTGGCGGCATCTGGACCGAAGAGATCATGGCCGTGCTGGGCGCGCCTGAAAACATCCGCGGCCTGGCCGTGGGCTATGCGCGCATCGTCCTGATCGGCATGCCCGGCTTTTTCCTGTTTCTTGTGGTCACCTCCGTTCTGCGCGGCGTGGGTGATACGGTGACGCCCTTGTTTTCGCTGATCATGTCCATGGTGGTGAGCCTTCTGGTCACCCCGGCTTTGATCCTGGGCTGGTTCGGCCTGCCACAACTGGGCGTCGAGGCTGCCGCCTGGGCCTTTATCGCCGGCTTCGTGACCGTGCTGGTATTTCTGTTTGTGTATATGCGCGCCCGCAACATGCCCCTAGCCCCCGATCGGGTGCTGCTGGGCGCCATGCTGCAGCCCGACATCAGGCTGCTTGGCCTGATCCTCAAGCTCGGCATTCCCGCCGGCCTGCAGATGGTGATCTCTTCGGTGGCCGGCATTGTCGTGGTCGGCCTCGTCAACCGCTTCGGCTCGAACGCCACCGCCGCCTATGGCGCTTTGGGGCAGGTGATGAGCTATGTGCAGTTCCCTGCAATGTCGATCGGCATCGCCGCCTCGATCTTTGCGGCCCAAGCCATTGGCGCCGGGCAACTCGAGCAGTTGCGTCCGATCACCCGCACCGCGCTGAGCCTCAACC
>CAKTFF010000120.1 GCA_934553185.1 uncultured Devosia sp. | reverse complement strand
TTGCATACGAATGCAAAAGCTATTGCATTCGTGTGGAGAGCGCCCTACCAATTGTGTCGTGCGGAAGACAATGGCCGGTCATGGTTCCTCGGTTGAGCAGGAATGGAGCCGGCTGCGGGAGTGTAACGCAAACAGGGGATGGGTGGGCAGTTGCCGTGGGGGCGCTGCCGGCCGTCAGGAGAACAAAATGAAGCTTATGTTGAAGACCACTGTATCGCTGGGCGTGCTGTGCCTGACTGCCGGTGCTGCCTTTGCCGATTGCGGGATCGAGGGCACCGGTTCGGTGCGCATCCTGAGCAATGACTTTGAAGCGCTGCGCCTGATCAACACCACCGCTGAAGAATGCGCCACGGATGGACTGACGGTCACCGCCAACGCAACGGCCGAGCACAAGAACATCCAGGTTCCGGCGCTCTCGATCAACCCGGCCGAATATTCGGTGGCCGTGGTGGCCAACAATTCCATTGTTCCGCTGATGAACGATGACCTGATCCGTCCGCTTGACGATCTGGTTGCCCAGTATGGCCAGGACCTGCAGCCAAACCAGCTGATCAAGATCGACGGCAAGACCATGGCCGTCGCCTTCATGGGCAATGCCCAGCACCTGTTCTATCGCAAGGATATCCTGGACCAGGCCGGCATTGCCGAGCCCAAGTCCTATGAGGACATTCTTGCCGCCGCCGAAAAGATCAAGGCCGATGGTCTGATGGACTATCCACTGGCCGCTTCGGACAAGCCCGGCTGGGACCTGGCTGCCGAGTTCGTCAACACCTATCTGGGCACCGGTGGCGAGTTCTTCGCGCCCGGCTCGGCTGAGCTGGCCATCGACAATGAAGATGGCATGAAGACGCTCGAGACCATGCGCGCTCTGACCCAGTACATGGATCCCGATTACCTGACCTTTGACGCCAATGGCATCCAGGCCGAATACAAGGCCGGCAATGTGGCCATGATGGTGCAGTGGGGCTCGTTGGCCGGCGACATGCTGGACGGTGAAGGCGCTGCCGAGGGCGTGATCGAGAACACCGTGCTGGCCGCAGCACCGGTGATCGATGGCGGTGAGACACCGGCTGTTGCCCTGTGGTGGGACGGTTTCACCATTGCCAAGAACATCTCCGATGAAGACGCTGCCGCCTCCTTCCAGGCGATGGTGCATGGTATCAGCCCCGAAATGGTCGCTGCCAACCCAACCGTCGCAACCTGGCTGGTTGCCGGCTATGAGCCCGGTCCGAATGCCGTGGGCGTGATCGCCACGGCCAATGCCGGCGCTCGCGCTTACCCGATGCAGCCCTATATGGGCCTGCTGCATACTGCGCTCTCCACCGAACTGGCCGAGTTCATGGCTGGCTCGGAAGATGCCGAGCAGGCTCTTGCCGACGTCAAGGCGGCTTACGACACCGCCGCTGCCGAAGGCGGGTATCTGTAAGGCTGCCTTAGGCGGGCTTGACTGTTGAAGTCGACACCCTCCCCCTTGCGGGGAGGGACCAAGGGTGGGGGAGGTTAGCCCAGATATTGGGGCTCCCAGCACCCCCTCCCAGCCTCTCCCGTGAAGGGGGAGGTGCTGGCCGGCGGCTCTGGCAACATGGAGCCCGTCGGCCTGCCTATACTCGCCAGCTTAGCTCCCGAGGAGGCATTAGGTGCCACACAAGACATTCTTTGCCTTCATCCTGCCCTCGCTGATCGCGATGGTGTTGTTTATCGCGCTGCCCATCGTGTCCGTCGTGGTGCAGAGCTTTCATGTCGAGCATGCGCGCGTGCTGGTCGAGGTGGAGAGCTGTCAGCCTTTTGGCGGCTGCACCACCGAAACCCGCGTCGATACTGCGGCCATGGACCAGATGCGGGCCGAGCAGCCGATGGGCCAGTTCAACGGGCTTGGCACCTATCTCAACCGCGGTCATCTGGCCGTGGCGGAAATCGGCGCCATCCTCCAAAACAACAACGGCCTAGGCGACATTGTTTCGCGCATCTACAATCTGCCCTTCTACAAGGCCCTGAGCTTTACCCTGGTCTTTTGCTTTGTGGTGACCCCCCTGGCCATGGCGCTGGGCTTTGCCATTGCGCTTGCGGTCAATGCCTTGCCCAAGGTGACCAAGGGTCCGGTGATCTTTTTCTCGCTGCTGCCCATGATCATCACGCCGCTGATCGGCTCGCTGATCCTTTACTGGATGGTGCAACCCAACGGCATTATCGGCGCGACGCTGCAGAACATATTCGACGATCCGACCTTGTCGCTGCGCCAGTCGCCGCTGCTGACCTGGCTGTCGCTGCTATTTTACGGCGTCTGGACTAATGCGCCCTTCAGCTTCGTCGTGTTCTATGCGGGGCTGCAGACGGTTCCGGGTGATACGCTTGAATCGGCGATGATTGATGGGGCGACGCGCTGGGAGCGTATCCGCTACGTGATCATCCCTCATCTTGCTCCGCTCGCCACCTTTGTGGCGCTGGTGCAGCTGATGGACAATTTCCGCGTCTTCGAGCCCATCGTCGGCTTCTCCGCCGAGGCGAACGCAACGTCGCTGAGCTGGATGATCTTCAACGACCTCAGCGGTGATGCACAGCTGTTCGGCTCTGCCGGCGCGACTTCGGTCCTCACCATTGTCGGCGTGGTGATCCTCCTGATGCCGGTGTTGGTGCGCACCTGGCGCGAATTCAACCACAAGGTGGTTTAGCATGTCACAAGCAAGCGTCTCGCAGACCCGTCCGCTGCCGCTGAACCTTCTGATCTACCTGTTTATCGCTGTCTGGGTTGTTCTGGCCGCCTTTCCCTTCTTCTGGACCGTGTGGGGGTCGTTCAAGGTCGAGCCAGACTTTTTCTCCCGCGAGTCCTGGTGGAACGCCATTTTCGGCACCTATACGCAGCGGCAGAATGAAGGCGCTGCTTTCACCGGCGACGGCTATTACGGCGCCTGGGTGACGCGCGAGTTCTGGCGGGCCGTGGGCAATACCGCCATCGTCACCGTCTCGGTCACGGTGATCTCGCTGACGCTTGGCACGCTGGGCGGCTATGCGCTTGCCCGCTCTGGCCAGCGCTATGCGTTCTGGATCCTGATCGCGGCGCTGGTGTTCCGGGCCATGCCGCATATTACGCTGGTGTCAGGCTATCTGCTGCCGTTCTTCCAGCTCAATATCTGGGGCGTGCTGCCGACCTCGATCATTGTTCTGGTGGCAATCAACCAACCTTTCACCCTGTGGATGCTGCACTCGTTCTTTCTTTCGATCCCCAAGGATCTCGATGAATCGGCGATGGTGGATGGCTGCTCGCGCTTTGAGGCCTTTCGACGGGTGATCATCCCGGTCATGTGGCCGGGCGTGGTGACGACGGGCCTGTTCAGCTTTCTTCTGGCGTACAACGACTTTGCCGTGACCTCGATGCTCCTTAGCTCGGACAACCAGACAATGGTGCCCAAGATCTCGAGCTTTCTCGGCTCGGTGCAGGAACAGGGCAATGTCATGTTCGCCGTGGCAGCTGTGGTTTCTGCCACTGTGCCGCTGTTCATCCTCGTTCTGTTCTTCCAACGCCAGATCGTTTCGGGCCTCACGGCCGGCGCGGTAAAGGGGTAAACCAATGGCTCAGATCCGCCTCAAGAACGTTTCCAAGCGCTGGAACAACTTCATCGGCGTCGACAATTTCAACCTCGATATTGCCGACCAGGAGTTCCTGGTCTTGCTGGGGCCTTCGGGCTGCGGCAAGACCACGACCATGCGCATGATTGCCGGGCTCGAGGACATTTCCGAGGGCGAAATCTGGATCGGGGATCGCTTGGTCAACAAGCTTGAACCCAAGGACCGGGACATTTCCATGGTGTTCCAGAGCTATGGGCTCTACCCCAACATGACGGTGTATGAGAACATCCGGTTTCCGCTCAAGGTGCGCAAGGTGCCTCAGGACCAGCACCATGAGCGGGTGATGGCGGCGTCCAAGATGGTGGAACTGGACGACTTTCTCCAGCGCCGCCCGGCCGCCCTTTCAGGAGGGCAGCGGCAGCGCGTGGCCCTGGCGCGCGCCATCGTGCGCGAACCCAACGCCTTCCTGATGGACGAGCCGCTCTCCAACCTTGATGCCAAGCTGCGCGTCTCCACCCGCGCGCAGATCAAGAACCTTCATCACACGCTCAAGCGCACCACCATCTATGTGACGCATGACCAGATCGAGGCCATGACGCTGGCGGACCGGGTGGTGGTGATGAGCAAGGGGCTGATCCAGCAGGTCGGCACGCCGATGGAGATCTATGACCGACCGGCCAATACATTTGTGGCGAGCTTTATCGGCTCGCCGGCGATGAACCTGGTGCCCGGCAACATTCAAAATGGCGTGTTTACGGGCGACCATATCCGTGTCGATGGCTTGGCGTCGCAGGTCAATGGGCCGGTAACACTTGGCTTCCGCGCCGAAGATGCCGTGGTGGTGAACGAAGGCGGGCATATCGAAGCGCCGATTTATACCGTCGAGCTGCTGGGCGAGGCGACCATGATTGCGCTGCGTGTGGCGGGCGAGTTGGTGTCGATCAAGGTCGGCAAGGATTATCGCGCTGAAATCGGCGACGTGGTGCGGGTGCAGATTGCACCATCGGCCTGTCACCTGTTTGACCGCTCGACCGGCCAGCGTATCGCCACGGCAGGGTAATATGGCTGCCGAAGACACCCGATTGGCGCGAGAGCCCGATCTCAAGCGCGCGGCTTTTGATGAGGCCGTGGCCCGGCATGGTCTGAAACTTTCGCCGGACGAGGCCGAGAGTGTTCGCAAACTGGCTGACTGGATGAGCGAAGGCTTGGCGGACATCGTGGGGCATGGGGGAGCAGCCACCGACGCCCTTGCCGATGCGGCGCTTGATCTGCCGCTGTTCGAGCAGGGGGGCATGCTGCGCGACGGGCGTGTGACGTCTCTCGGGCTGGTCGAGGCATCGTTGCGGCGCATCGAGAGGCGGGATCCAGCCTATCGCGCCTTTTATGCCGTTGATCGAGAAGGGGCCCGCGCTGCGGCACGGCAGGCTGACGCTGATTTCGCCTCAGGTGGCGACCATGGGCATTTCCATGGCATTCCGGTCGGCATCAAGGACCTGATCGATGTGGCGGGCCTGTCGACCACGGCCAATGCGCCCGGACGCAAGCAGGCGGTGGCGCAGGCGGATGCTACGGTGGTGAAGCGTTTGCGTGAAGCGGGCGCAATTATCCTTGGGAAGCTCGCGACCTATGAATGGGGCACGGTGGGGCCAGACAATCGCGGCGCCTTTCCGCCGGCGCGTAATCCCTGGAGCCTTGACCATATCACTGGGGGATCGTCCTCGGGCAGCGCGGTGGCTGTGGCCGGTGGGCTGCTGCGCACCACCATCGGCACCGATACCGGCGGCTCGCTGCGCGGACCGGCCTTTTATTGCGGCGTGGTGGGGCTGAAGCCAACCTTCGGGCTGGTGCCGAATGGCGGTGTGCTGCCGCTGTCGGACAGCATGGACCATATCGGTCCGATAAGTGCAACGGTCGCCGAGGCGGCCGCTACCCTCGATGTTATCGCAGATTTCCCGCCGGGCGTGTCGGCGTCTAACAAGCTGGGGAGGTCACTTTCGGGGCTCCGCATAGGCTATGCCCGAAGCTGGTTCGCGCAAGACAGCCAAACAGCGCCGGCGGTTCTTGCAGCTATGGATAGGGCGTTGTCGACGCTGTCGCAGCTTGGTGCCGTCGTCCAAGAAGTCGAACTGCCCGACTATTACGCCATCGAAGTGGCCGCCGCCGCGATCCTGCACAAGGAGAGCTTTGACTTTCACGCGGAAAACCTGCGTGACCATCCCGAGGATTTCGGCCGTCGCGCCTTCCTGAGCCTGGCTGCCGGCGTTGCTGTGACCGAAGAAGAACTGGCCAAAGCGCATGGGGCAGGGGACCTGTTTCGAGCAGAGGTGAACAGGCTGCTGCTTGGTTGCGATGCGCTGATCACCGTTGGTGCGCTCACCCCTGCCTTGCTGGCTGCGCCGTTTGAGAAAGAAGCCGTTTGGACGCCGATGCGCACCATCGGCTTCAATGTCAGCGGGCATCCGGTTCTCGCCATGCCCATTGGCTTCGATGCGGGTTTGCCGATCGGCATGCAGATCATCGGCAAGCACTATGGTGAAGCGACGATCGTCCAAATCGGCGACGCGTTCGAGCGCGCCACCGATTACGCCCTGCAGAGGCCGCCGGCGCTCAGCTACTGAAACTGAGATGGCCAACAAGCCGACATTTACAATCTTGCATACGTATGCAAAATAGGTTCCACGAAACTCAGGAGGCGGCAAATGCCAGTCTGGCTCAAGCGCGGTAAAGATGTCGAGGAGCGGGCCGAGGCAGACCGTCAGGTTCGCGCGACCGTGGAGAGTATCCTAGGCGATATCGAGACGCGCGGGGATATCGCTGTTCGGGAGCTTTCGCAGAAATTCGATAAGTGGGAGCGCGATGACTTTCGCCTCACGCAAAGCGAGATCGATGCCTGCATGAGCCAGCTGACCGAGCAGGATCTCCACGACATCAAATTTGCCCAGACGCAGGTGCGCAACTTCGCGCAGGCGCAGCGGGCGACGATGCAGGACCTTGAGGTCGAGACCCTGCCGGGCGTGACGTTGGGGCATAAGCATGTGCCGATCAACGCGGTGG
>CAKTFF010000119.1 GCA_934553185.1 uncultured Devosia sp. | reverse complement strand
CTTTTTGAAGATCGGCACACCGCTCAGCTTGCTAACGCATAGGGCGACCGCCTCGCGGGCTGAGTCCGGGGGGATTTCGCGACTATCGGTTGAGACGCCCACGATCGCCGCGCCGGTGTCGATGGCCGCTTGCAGCCCCTCGACACTCAACGCCACGACGGTGCTCAAGCCTCGCGCCGCAAAGGGTGCCGCCGCGTCGAGGGCTCCGGTCAGGTCATCAGCAACGATGGCCAGCTGTGGCATCAGCGGCCAACGGCCAGACGCCGCTGCGACTGGATCTCGGGGTCTGGATCGAGATTGGCGGCTAGAAGACGCTGGGTATAGGGATGCTGGGGCGCATCGAATATCTGCGCCGTCGGCCCGCGCTCAACGATCTCGCCGCTCTTCATCACGATCACTGTGTCGGCGAAATCGCGGACCACGCCCAGATCGTGGGCGATAAACAGGAACGAGATGCCGAGCCTAGCGCGCAGGTCGTCGAGCAGCGCAATCACCTGAGCCTGAATGGAAACGTCGAGTGCTGATACCGCTTCGTCGCAGATGATCAGTTCGGGCTCGAGCGCCAGGGCACGGGCAATGGCGATGCGCTGGCGCTGGCCGCCGGAAAACTGATGCGGGTACCGTGCTGCATGCTCGGGGAGGAGACCCACCTGCTTGAGCAGTTCCGCGACGCGTTGGCGGCGCTGGGCTTTATCGGGCATCAGCCCATGGATGTCCCAGCCTTCCGAAATCAGATGGTAAACCGACATGCGCGGATTGAGCGACTGGGTGGGGTCCTGAAACACCATCTGGATTTCGCGGCGCATCGCCAGGAGGTCGCGCGCGTTCATGCCCAGCAGGTCCCTGCCCTTCCACAAGGCTTGCCCGCCATCGGCCTTCTCTAGGCGCAGCACGCAGCGCGCCAGGGTAGATTTACCTGACCCGCTTTCGCCGACTACGGCCAGGCACTGCCCACGGCGCAGCTCAAGGGAAACATCCTTGAGCGCGGTAAACTCCCCAAAGGTCTTGCGCAGCATCTTGGCTTCAAGCAGGACCGGCGTTCCAGTGTCGAGCAGCTTGATCTCGCCCTTGCCCGGCGCCGCGCCGATCAGCTGGCGCGTATAGGGATGCTGGGCATTGTGGTAGACCTCGCGCGGCGTTCCAGCCTCGACGATCTCGCCCTTGCTCATCACCACCACCCGATCGGCGATCTCAGCCACAACGCCCAGGTCATGGGTAATCAGCACCAGACCCATGCCGGTTTCGGCCTGCAATTCCTTGAGCAGCGCCAGAACATCGGCCTGGATGGTGACGTCGAGAGCGGTGGTCGGTTCGTCCGCGATCAGAATGTCGGGCTTGAGCATCAGCGCCATGGCGATCATCAGGCGCTGGCGCTGCCCCCCGGAAAACTGGTGCGGATATTTGCTCAGCGCCGCTTCGGGCTGCGGAATACCGACCCGCTTGATCAACTCGAGCGCCCGCGCC
The DNA here is from genome assembly GCA_934553185.1 of uncultured Devosia sp. Lineage (GTDB taxonomy): Bacteria > Pseudomonadota > Alphaproteobacteria > Rhizobiales > Devosiaceae > Devosia. The sequence continues at coordinate 5,156 of CAKTFF010000119.1, read as the reverse complement.
CGCGCCATGTCGGCGGGGCGGCCATGGGCGGTCATCATCTCGGTGATCTGCCATCCCACGGTATAGACCGGGTTGAGGTGGCTCAGCGGATCCTGGAAGATCATGGCGATCTTCTTGCCGTTCAGCGCCCTATGCGTCTCGTAGTTGACCTTGAGCAGATCCTGCCCGTCATAGAAGATCTCGCCCGACACGATGTGGGCCGGCGGCATGTCGAGAATGTTCATCACCGCCGAAGCGGAGACCGACTTGCCCGAGCCGCTTTCGCCCAGGATCGCCAGCGTTTCGCCGCGATTGATGCTCCAGCTGACATTCTTGACGGCATGCACGGTGCCGCGCGCGGTATGAAAATCGACCGAGAGGTTGCGCACTTCGAGCAGGGCATTACTCATCTTTGGTGCTCCGGGCTTCCAGGCGCCAGCGCTGGGCGGGGTCAAGGGCAACGCGCATCCAGTTGGAAAGGAGGTTTAGCGCTAAAGTGGTGATGACGATGAGCACGCCGGGCCACAGGGCCAGCCACCAGGCATTGGTGAGATAGGGCCGACCCTGCGCCACCATCAGGCCCCAGGTGATGTCGGGCGGCTGGATGCCGATGCCCAGAAACGACAACGAGGACTCGGCCAGCATCACGAAGGCGAAATCGAGCGTCGCGATGGTGACCAGCGTCGGTGCGACGACGGGCAGGATATGGCGCAGGATGATGCGCCAATGGGACGCCCCCATGACAACGGCCGCTTGCACGAACATGCGCTCGCGTATTTCGAGCACTTCAGCGCGAGTGGTGCGCAAGTAGATGGGAATGCGGGTTATGGCGAGAACCAGGATCATGTTGGGGATCGAGGGGCCAAGCACGTAAAGCACGACCACTGCCAGAAGCAGCGAGGGGAAGGACATGATCACGTCCGCCAGACGCATGATCACCTGGGAGGTGTTCTTGCCCATATAACCGGCGATCAAACCCAGGGTGGCCCCAACCAAAAGTGCAAAGACAACAGCGCCGGCGGCAACGGTCATAGTGCTGCGCGCCGCAACGATTAACCGGGCCAGCATTGGGCGACCGAGGGAATCGCCGCCGAGGAAGAATGCCCAGCCGCGTGCCAGATCGAAGGGCGGGCTGTTGCGTCCGCGCAGGTTCTGACTGGTGGCAAGGTCACCGAGCAAGTACGGCCCAAACATCGCACACAGCGCGATGAGGATGAGGACGATCGCCGAAACAAGGGCGAGCTTGTCCCGCCAGAGCATGGAAAAGTAGGTGGCAAAGGCGGAGCGTTCGGCTGGCTGCTGGACCAGCGGCAGGTCGGTCATGGTCAGCGCTCCCTAGTGCCGGATTCGCGGATCGAGCAGCCCATAGGCGATGTCGATCAGGATGTTCATGATGAAGATGGCGACGGCGGTGACCATGATGGCGGCGAGAACCACGTTGAAGTCGCGCTGGAGGATGGAGTCGATCATCAGCTTGCCGATGCCGGGAAAGCCGAAGATGGTTTCAACGATCACCGCGCCGTTGAGCATGGCAGCGGCCTGGTCGCCGATCACGGTGATCACCGGCAGCATGGCATTGCGCAGGGTGTGAACGAAGATGATGGGGCGGTTCTTGACCCCCTTCGCGCGGGCCGTCTTCACGTAAGCGGCCTGCAGAGCCGATAGCATTGAGCCGCGCACCACCTGCACGATGAGGCCGAACGGGCGGATAAAAAGGACGGCGATCGGAAGGATCCAGTGCCAGGGCGTTCCCACACCCGATGTCGGCACCCAGCCAAGGTTGATGGAAAACACCACGATGGCGACAATGGCGATCCAGAAGTCCGGCGCCGAAGCGCCGATCAGCGAAACGATCGAGACAAGGCGATCAAAGAAGCCGCCGACATTGAAGGCGGCGAGAGAGCCAAGGATGATGGCGCAGACCACAACGAGAAGGAGGGTGATCAGGGCGAGCGGCAGGGTCCAGGCATAGGCCTCCAGCACAACCTCGATGGCCGGCCGCGCCTTGCGCAGGCTTTCGCCGAAATCGAACTGGAGGAGGTCAAGGACGTAGCGCCAGAATTGCTCGAGCACTGGCAGGTCAAGACCGTTCAGAGCCCGGAACTGTGCCTTCATCTCTTCGGTCGCATCGATGGGCAGGAACAGGACCGCTGGATCGCCGGTGAGTCGCGAGAGAAAGAAAACAAGAACCATCAGGCCCAGCAGCGAAAGCAGACTGGCAATGGCCCGCTGTCCGATCAGTTTGCCCATTGCTGTTCACACCCAACTGTTTTGATAAAGATGCCGGGGAAGGTCCCCGGCATCGGATAGTAAGTGAAGGCGCTTACTTGAAGCCGATTTCGCTCAGCTGAAGCTGCTGGTTGGTCGCGATGGTCGGGGTGAAGTCGAGACGCTCGCTGACACGGCTGAGACCAACCATGTGGAACAGCAGGACGTCAGCGACGTCGTCTGCCTGGACAACCTTGAACAGTTCGGACCAGAGCGCAGCGCGCTCGTCTCCGGTTGCAGCCGATGCACGGGTGATCAGATCGTCGACTTTGGGGTCGTTGATGCCCGACTGGGTGCCTTCGCTGGCATACTTGAAGAACATCGAGAATGCCGGGTCGCCACGCGAATTATCGTGCTGAGCCAGCACCAGACGGGTGCCTTCACTTTCCGGATAGGGTTTGGAATAGAACTGCTCGTGTTCTGCAACTTCCACCATGCGCAGCGTGGCGTTGAAGCCGACATCGGTCAGCATCTGCGTCAGCGCTTCGGCCACTTCAGTGACGTTGGGGAAATTTTCGGTGCGAGCGATGACTTCAATCGGCAGGCTGGTGTCGACGCCGTCAGCCTGGGCCGCGGCCAGCAGTTCGCGAGCCTGATCAGGATCAAAGGCGGGCACTGTCAGATCGGGATTCCAGCCAAGAGTGGTCGGCGGAACCATGGCCACGGCCAGTTCAGTGCCTTCGGGCAGAACGGTGCCGATAAAGGCTTCGCGGTCGATAGCGGCATTGAGGGCCTGGCGGACACGCAGGTCCGAGGTCGGCTCGTCCTGGCTGTCGATGCGCAGATAAACGGTTTCTGAATTGAGGTAGGAGAAGTCGGTTGCAGGATTGTCGGCAACTTCGGCGGTGATCTGCGGAGCAATGTCTGCTTCGCCGGTGGCAACCATGCCGGCGCGAACGGCTGGCTCGGAGCGGAACAGGTAGGTGGCCTTGGTTACTTCGGGCTGCTCGCCCCAGTAGTCGTCACGGCGATCAAGCACGATCTGCTGGCCGGCAGTCCATTCGGACAGCTTGTAGGGGCCGGTGCCGATCGGGTCGCGGACGAATTCCATCGGCGTCTCGGACGGCACGATGGTGACAAGGCTCATCAGCAGCGGAAGGATCGGCTGGGCAGGCGTAGCGGTGACGTTGAGCGTGTTGTCGTCGACAACTTCGAAGCTCAGCTCTGTATCGGCAAAATAACGGGCGCTTTCGCAGGTCAGCTGGTCGGAAAACACGCGATCAAACGAATGCTGGACGTCGGCGGCATCAAAGCTCGTGCCATCCGAAAAGCTTACGCCCTGACGCAGCTTGAACTGCCAGGTGCCGTCGCCAAGATCTTCCCACGACTCTGCCAGGCGCGGCATCAGCCCCTTGTCGGTGCGAACGTCGAGCTCGGTCAGGGTTTCGCTGATGTTCTGCAGCACGACGCGGCCGATATTGGAACGCGTGGCCATGCAGGGATCGATCAGATCGAGCTCTTCGCTCAGCACCACGGTGATGTCGGTATCGGCCTGAGCCATAGCTGGCACGACCGATGTCGATGCGAGCAATGCGCCGATCAGAATATTCTTCAAGAACAAGACTTACCTCCCATTGCAGCTTGATTAAGCCATGAGCGGCGCTGCGTTGAGCGCTCATGCAATGTCCTCCGGGCTGCGCCTCAGGGGACGACAACTTCCGCCGGCAATATCCCAGCACAACCTAAAGTTGTCAAACGAAACTTGGTAACGAACTGATAGGGCCTACGTGTCCTCGCTAATCCGCTGATTTTAATACAGCTTATGCATTTCCTTGCGGAAGGCAGCCTTTACGTTAGGATTTTATAACTTGACAACATAGCATCCGGTGTAATGTTTGGCGCAAGCCAAGGAGGACGGATGACGCCGCAAGAGATTGAAAGCTTGATGACCGGGCGGCTGAGCGAAGGCGCCGAAGGCGTGGCAAGCGCCTTCTTGCCATCGCCCATGGTGCAAAACCATGCAGCCTTCGTCGAATTGCTCGACGATGGCTCGCTGGCCTGCCTGTGGTTTGGCGGCACGCTCGAGGGCAAGTCCGATATCTCCATCTATGCCGCGACCCTGGCGCCGAACTCGGATCGCTGGAGCGCGCCCGTGCGGCTCAGCGACGATCCCGACCGCAGCGAACAAAATCCGGTGCTGACCCGCGACAGCAAGGGGCATTGGCTCCTGGTCCATACCGCCCAGCCGTCGGGCAATCAGGATCAGTGCCTGCTGCGCGCCCGCGAGATCCGGGTGAGCCACGGCGCCCTGTCCGGCGGCCAGCCGCGCCTTCTTGATCTTCCCTTAGGCACATTCGTTCGTGGCCGTTTCGTGCGCCGCACCGATGGCGCCTGGATGATGCCGGTGTTTCGCTGCATCCCCATGCCCGGCCAGCGCTGGAACGGCAGCCATGATACGGCCGGCGTCGCTGTGAGTCATGACGATGGCGCGACCTGGACCTTGAGCGAAGTGCCCGGCTCGATCGGCTCGGTGCACATGACCATTGTGCAACTGGATGGTGAGCGCATGGTGGCGTTCTACCGCCGCCGTCAGGCTGACTTTGTTTATCGCTCGGAGAGCCTTGATGGCGGGGTGACCTGGTCGGCGCCCGAGCCAACGGATATGCCCAACAACAATTCCTCCATCAATGTCGTGCGTCTGACTGACGGGCGTCTGGCCATGGTGTGCAACCCCGTCTCGGCTGCAATGTCGAGCGATCGGCGCGTGTCCCTCTATGATGAAATCGAAGAAGGCGACGATCGCCCCGATGCTTCGGGCGGCTGTGCGCCGATCTGGGGTGTGCCGCGCGCGCCGCTGACCCTTGCCGTCTCGAGCGATGGCGGTCTTACCTGGCCGGTGCGCCGGATCATCGACGATAGCCCCGGCACATGTCTGGCCAACAATTCGCTGGATGGCCGCAACAAGGAGC
>CAKTFF010000118.1 GCA_934553185.1 uncultured Devosia sp. | reverse complement strand
CCGCCAGCGATGAAAAGGCTGTGCAGCTTGGTCCAGTCATCGGGGTGGATGGTGGAGCGCGCCTGAAGAATTGGGTCGGGATTGGCGTCACCGGGCAGCAGCACCAGCGGCACGCGCCCATTGGCGCATAGGGCCGTCAATTCATCCACGCCATATTGCCAATAGCTGGCGCCGCCAATCAGGCGCAGCACGATCAGCCTGGCATGGCGGACGGTTTGGTCCAGCCACAGATCAACCGAAAGGTTGTTGCTCAGTCGCAGCGTATTGGCGAGACGCAGTTCCGTTTCGCCCCGGCGGTCGGCAGCGCCGGCCAGCATGGCCAATTCACTGTCAGCAGAGGAGGCAAACACCAGTTGACCCGGCCGTTGGCCGAGGTCGATGGCTTCGCCGTCCTGCTGGATGGCCCCGGCCTGGGCGGACAGAAGGTGCATCAGGCAGCGACGGCTGCGGCGCGCTCGAGGCTCCGGGTGATGGCAGCGCGATCAAGCGGGCTCTCCCCGATCACCACCAAAGCGGTTTCCCGCGCTTCGCCCTCTTTCCATGGCCGATCGTAATAGGCCGACACCCGTGGGCCGACGGCCTGAATGGCAAGGCGGGCGGCAGCGCCGGGAATAGCGGCAAAGCCTTTGAGGCGCAAAACGTCGTGCTCGCGAATGGTTTGTTCGATTACGGCAAGCAGGTCGTCCTTGCTCCCCACACCGTCGAGCCGCAGCGAGAAGCTGTCGAAATCGTCGTGCTCGTGGGTTTCCCCGCCATGTTCGAGCTCGTGGTGGCTGGGGCGGTTAACCACATCGTCTTCGCTGCCCATGCCCATGCCGAGCAGAGCCGCGATATCCACATGGCCGTTGCGGGCGCGGATGAGGCTAACACCCGGTCGCAGTTCGGCGCGAATATTGGCTTCCACCACGTCCAGCATGGCGGGCTCGACCAGATCGGTCTTGTTGACGACCACAAGATCGGCCACCGACAGCTGGTCCTCGAACAGCTCGCCCAGAGGCGTTTCGTGATCGAGCATTTCGTCTCGGCGGCGCTGCCTATCCACCGCCGCCTCATCGGAAGCAAATCGCCCTTCGGCGAGCGCTGAGGCATCGGCGACGGTGACGACGCCGTCGATGGTCACCTGCGCCTTGATCTCAGGCCAGTTGAAAGCGCGGATCAGCGGCTGCGGCAGAGCAAGGCCGGAGGTTTCGATGACGATATGGTCGAACTTTTCAGGCCGGGCGAGCAGCGCCTGCATGGTGGGGATGAACTCGTCGGCCACGGTGCAGCAGATGCAGCCGTTGGACAATTCGATCATATCCTCCTCGCGGCACGTCTCGTCGCCGCAGCCGGCAAGGATATCCTTGTCGACGCCGAGGTCCCCGAACTCGTTGATGATCAGGGCAATGCGCTTGCCCTTGGGCGCGTGGGCCAGCAGGTGTCGGACGAGGGTCGTCTTGCCTGCCCCCAGAAAGCCGGTGATGACGGTGGTCGGGATCTTGGTCATGCAGGAACTCCGGCGGGAAGAGCGGCGCTGCGGCGCGCGAAATGGTCGTTGAGCTTGCCGAACACGGTGCCCAAGATCAGCCAGAACACGAGGGACGTGCCCAAAGTCGTGGCGGCAAATGCGGCCGCAAGATGAGCGGGCACGGCGCTTGGCTCATCGGGTGCAGCGGGAGCGCCGATGATGTGAGGCGCAGCAATCAGCGCAAGGGCAACGGCAAAGGCCCAGCCGGCGCGCCGCTTTGCCAGAAGGAGCATGGCGCCCCCGGTGGCCAGTGCCGTGCCAACCCACCACAGTTGACGGGCGCCGAGATCTGCAGCCGCCATGCCGGGCAGTTCGGGAGCAAGCCCATAGGCGGGCGCCAGCGAAAAGGCCAGGAACCCGGCCACGCCCCACAGCACGCCATTTCCCGAAGTAATGGGCAGGTTGGCAAACATGGACACCGCCCCGATCACGAAGGCAAAGCCGGCAGCGGCGAACACGGTCGCGAGCACCGTATAAGCCGTGCGTTCGAAGCCATCCTGGGGCGCCCATTCGTCGGCGGCGTGGCTGTGGTCGGCCGTGCCTTCGGCATGGACAAGGGCGACGGCTTCCGTGCCGTGGCTGTGGCCGCCTTCGCCTTCAAAGCTTTCGGCCTGAAGAATGAGCGGTGTGACGCGGAAATGCTGGAGCGCGGCTGTGACCAGGCCAGCACAAAGGGCTGCGAGAAGCGCAGCGGCAAACAGATTGCGGATCATGATATGTCTCGATTGCTCGCCTGCCTTAGTGGCAGGGGAAACCCATGGCGTGGCGGGTGTCGTGGGCGCCGTTATGCAGGCGGAAATCACCGGCAAAGCCGGTGCCGACCAGCAAGGTCAGGCCAAGCATCAGCGCCAGCGAACCGGCAAGGAGCCGCTGGGAAATCGAGAGCGTCGGAACAGCAGTGGAAGAAAGAGGCGTCGTCGTGGTCGTATTCATGGCAGCACCCTCCGTGCGCGGAATAGTTGTGGGCTTTGCGCCCGGCTCGTGCACTGGCAGGTCTCCTGGCTTGCGGTGATTGCCGGGCCCCTCGCCTTCCCGGCTTGCGCCAGTGGCATGAGAGAGGCCCGCACCGCTCACAGTTGCGGGGGCAGCCACGGATTCGGTCCCTTTTGGGTACGCCTCGCCGTGTTCCCTTTTGATCCCCTTGCCCATCCGGACGCGGGGAACCAGTACACCGATCAGCGTTACGCCTTCACCCCGCCCCGGTCAATCCGCCGCGTTCTGCTCAAGCGGCTCGTCCAGCGCATAGCCCAGGCTCATATTGGTCACTTTTGTGTCCGCCAGCTGGAGCACCTCGGCGTCCGACGGGATGATCACCTCGCCGGCAATGGCATCGAGGTCGATGCCGGCCGGGGTTTCCTCAGCGGGCGAAAAGCGCAGGGACACAAAGCAGTTCCCCGGCAAGGGGCCGGCCAGCGCGCCCGTTTCGAAGCTGGCATAGCCGCCATAGTCCCACCAGAAACCACCCACGGTGAAGGGCTCGCGATTGATCGCCTCTACTTCGGCGACGCTCATGCCGATGCGCAGGCCACCCGGGCCGGCCTGCCCAGGGGCGAGTTCGACCGCGCTGAGCTGGCTCATCGTTTCTTCGTTGAACCAGGCGAACTCCATGCGCCGAGCGGGATCGTCGCCGTAAACCGTGGTGGCAAGATAGGTCATCCCCTCGGGACCTGGAACCTGGCCGGTGACAACGTTTTCCTGGCCAAAGGTCTCGATCAACACTGCTTCGGAGCTGTCAGCACCGAACGCGCCGGTGCAGTTCACCGGTTCGGTCACATCCTGCGCGAAGACCGGCATGGCCATCATGGCGAGGAATGTCAAAAGGGTTGGGCGGGCAAGCATGGCATTGAACTCCTCCGAAGCTTCGATTTTGTTGCAGATCCGCACAGTGATCAAGCTGCGACTCGCCGTATGAACGCCCGATGAAGGAGTTGATCCATGAAGCCCATCACGTTCAGCAAGGACGAGACCAAAGCCATTGTTGGCGAAATCCAGGATTACTTCCGCAACGAGCTCGACAGCGACATCGGCGCCATGCCGGCGGAAATGCTGATGGCCTTCTTCGCCGAGCGGATGGGCGGCTACTTCTATAATCGCGGCGTTTATGATGCCCAGGCGGCGCTCAAGACACGCATGGACAGCCTGCATGACGATCTCTATGCGCTTGAGCAGAAGACGCGGCACCTGCGCTAGGACAGATCAATGGGCTTCAATTTCGCCACGCTGGCGCCGATCGGACTGCTGGTCGCGTCCAATGTGTTCATGACCTTTGCCTGGTACGGGCATTTGAAATGGCCCAGCTCGGCGCTGTGGGTTGCCGTTCTGGTCAGTTGGGGCATCGCGTTTTTCGAGTATTGGCTAGCCGTTCCCGCCAACCGGATCGGGGAAGCGGTTTACTCGCCGTCCGAGCTTAAGACCATTCAAGAGGTGATATCCCTTTCGGTCTTTGCCGTGTTCACCGTGTTCTATTTCGGCGAAAAGCTAACGCTCAATCATGGCGTAGGTTTTGCGCTGATCGGCCTTGGCGCGTTCTTTATCTTCAAGGGGCCGCTCAAGTAGCGACCCCTCGGAGGAGCTAGTCGAGGCAATCAACAAGGCTGGTGGCCAGACCCCGAAGCAGGTTGGGATAAAGGTTGATCCCCTCGGTCAGAGCGCCGCCTTCCGGATCAAGTACACCGGTCTGGGTGCCGCTGCCTTCGGCAATGGTGGCGACCACGGCGGGCTCGAAATTGGGCTCGGCAAAAATGCAGGCGGCATCAAGCGTGGCCACCTTGGCACGCAATTCATCGATGCGGGCAGCGCCGGGTGCCACTTCGGGCGAAACGGTGACCGAGCCGGCAACAGTCAGCCCAAAGCGCTGCTCAAAATACTGGTACGCATCGTGAAAGACCACAAAGGGGCGGTCAGCCACCGGCGCCAGGGTTTGCCTAAGCTCGGCCTCCAGCGCATCGAGCTTTTCCCCTTGCGCCTGGGCGTTGGCCGCATAGGCAGCGGCGTTTTCGGGATCGGCCTCGGACAGGGTTCTGGCAATGTCCTCCACCATCAGCTTGGCATTTTGCGGATCGAGCCAGAAGTGCATATCGCCTTCGTCGTGCTCGTGGTCGTGTTTACCCGCTGGTTCGGCATGCTCGTGCGCTTCGTCATCAGCATGATCATGGGCTTCCGCCTCATGCTCGTGGGCATCCTCATGGGCATGTTCATGCGCTTCTTCCCCTTCATGATCATGCGCCTCCCCTTCATGCTCATGTGCCTCGAAGGCCCCGCCTTCGCGCACCGGCAGCAGCGTCAGGCCGGGCGCTTCAGCCAGTTCCACCAGCGTTGCTTCAGGCGCGAGCGTGTCGAGCGCATCGGCCAAAAACAGTTCCATGCCATGCCCGGTCCAGAACACGATGTCTGCCGCTTCCAGCGCGCCGGCATCGGAGGGGCGCAACGCATATGTGTGGGGCGACGCAGAGCCTTTGACAATCAGCGTGGGTTCACCCACGCCTTCCATCACCGCCGCGACCAGCGAATGCACCGGCTTGATCGAGGCCACCACATTCGGTGCGGCCATGGCAGTGGAGGTCAACAGCGACGTTGCGAGGAGACCGGCAAAGACGGGCAGTTTCATGGGCAGCACTTTCTGGTCGAACAGTGTAGGCACTGTTATGTTATTACGCTTGCCGCGGTGTTATGCTATAACGTATTGATCAGCGTCAAGTGCCCCATGTGCCGCCACTGCCTCCGATTTGAGACCGCCATGATTGCCCATCCACCAAAAGAAACGCTGATCACGCTGGCCGGTGCAGGCGTCACCGTCGGCCGCCGTTCGCTGGTTAGCGGCATTGACCTAACGATCAGGCGCGGCGAGATCGTCACGCTGATCGGCCCCAATGGTTCGGGCAAATCCACCACAGCCAAGCTCGTGACCGGCGTCCTCAAGCCCACCAGCGGCACGGTGACCCGCCGCCCGGGCCTGCGCATCGGTTATGTGCCGCAAAAACTCAGCATTGACTGGACGTTGCCGCTGACGGTTGAGCGTTTGATGACGCTGACCGGCCGTTATGCGCCGCACGAAATTGACGCGGCCCTGGGCGCCGTGGGCGCTGCGCGGCTCCTCAAGGCGCCGGTGCAGGAATTGTCGGGCGGCGAGTTCCAGCGTGTGCTGTTTGCCCGTGCCACGATCCGCAAGCCTGATCTGCTGGTGCTCGACGAGCCGGTTCAGGGCGTCGATCTATCTGGAGAAGCTGCGCTTTACGCGCTGGTGCGCCAGATTCGCGACACCACCGCGAGCGGCATTCTGATGATTTCCCACGACCTTCATGTGGTGATGGCCGAAACCGACACGGTGCTTTGCCTCAACGGCCATGTTTGCTGCCGGGGCACGCCTTCGGCTGTCAAGAGGAGCCCCGAATATCTGCGGCTGTTCGGCGATCGCGGGGCCGGGTCACTGGCGATCTACGAGCATAACCACGATCACGAGCATCACGAAGACGGCTGCGTGGTTGGCGAGGATCACAGCCACGGGCACCATCATCACGGAGCGCACAGCCATGTTCGGTGATTATTTCTCCCGCGCCCTAGTAGCCGGCATCGGCCTTGCCCTGGTTACCGGGCCGCTGGGCTGTTTCGTGGTGTGGCGGCGCATGGCCTATTTCGGCGACACCATGGCCCATTCGGCGCTTCTGGGCGTCGCCCTGTCCATTCTCCTCTCGATCAACATGACGCTGGGCGTCTTTGCGGTGGCGGCGCTGGTGGCGGGGGCGCTGATCGTGCTGCAGCGGCACCAGACGTTGTCCACCGACGCGCTGCTCGGCATTCTCAGCCATTCAACCCTTGCCGTCGGGCTGGTGCTGGTTGGGTTTCTGTCCACCGTCCGCATCGACCTCATGGGCTTTCTGTTCGGCGACATTCTCGCCGTATCGGTCGAGGACATTGCCATCATCTATGGTGGCGGCATCGCCATCCTCCTCATCTTGATCCTGGCCTGGCGGCCGCTGCTGGCCTCGACGGTTAGCGCGGAACTGGCCGAGGCGGAGGGTCTGCGGCCCGAAGCAAGCCGGTTGGTGCTGATGATCCTGATGGCGTCGGTGATCGCCATCGCCATGAAGCTGGTGGGCGTGCTGCTGATCACCTCGCT
>CAKTFF010000117.1 GCA_934553185.1 uncultured Devosia sp. | reverse complement strand
AACCAGAACCCGCTCGATCCGCTCGACACCAACCAGTTCACCGCCCAGCTGGTGCAGTTCACCGGCGTCGAGCAGCAGCTCAAGACCAATGACTTCCTTGAATCGCTGATGCTGTCGGGCCAGAACACGGCCAAGTCCGATGCCGTGAGCTATATCGGCAAGGAAGTGACCTCCTCGGGCCGCACGGGCGAGCTGACCGACAGCGATGCCGTGTTCTGGGCCTATAGCGCCGACGGCAATGCCGCCAATGGGTCGGTGACCATCAAGGACAGCAAGGGACAAGTCGTTTACACCCAGACCGGGCCGCTCAAGTCTGGCCCCGGCACCTTCCGCTGGGACGGCAAGGGCAGCGATGGCAACTTGCGGCCCAATGGCGTTTATTCGATCGAGATCAAGGGCAAGGACATCAACGGCCAGGACATCAAGATCAGCACCGCCTCGATCGGCATCGTCTCGGCCGTGGACTTCACCGGCGACGTGCCGGTTCTGGCCATCGGCACCCGCCGCGTCGCCATCACCGACGTCACCGACGTCCGCATTCCCGATGTCACCGCACCAGCGGACAAGGATGAGCTAGCGAACTAAAACTGAGGACAGACCCTACACAAGGCACAACCCCCCCACCCACCGGCGCTTCCCTCGGGCTCGACCCGAGGGCCTCTCGTCCCATCCACCGCACGGGAAGCAAGCGCCTGGAGCTGGAAGGCTCCGCAAGTGCAGGGCGCTGATCCCACCCACTCAGAATTGAATCAATCCATTGAATTTCATAACCATTCTTAACCTGTTGTCCATTTCCCCTTAGCGTTATTTTAAGGCCGCTGCCCTACTCTGTTCAACATATGGTCAGGTTGAGTAGAGAGTAAAATGACCGTACAAATGCGTCCTCGCGTTAAGTACGTTATCGGACCGGACGGAAGTCCGCTCACGATCGCAGATTTGCCTCCCGCCAATACGCGGAGGTGGGTCATCCGCCGCAAAGCCGAAGTCGTCGCTGCCGTGCGCGGCGGGCTGCTCAGCCTCGAAGAGGCCTGCGACCGCTATACCCTCAGCGTTGATGAATTCCTGAACTGGCAAGCCGCCATCGACAAACACGGCCTTGCCGGCCTGCGCACCACCTGGATCCAGCACTACCGGGAGGGGTGAGAAACGACGGGCAAAGCCCGGCAATTTGCTCCAGTGGAGCAAATTGAGTTTCGAACGCCCTGAGCCCTGCGAAGGGCCGGATCCATATCCAAACCTAACACCAGCCCGCCGGCGCAACCCGGCGGGCTTTTCATTGCGCCAATTGCACTACGGCGTATCCGCCCCCATCCACCGCGCACCCGCATCCCGCGTCAGCATCAGCTCGTAGTAGCGCTTCACCGCTGGAAACGCTGGCTTCTCCGCCGGTATGCTCATCCAGCGGTGGATGGACAGCGCTAAGGCGATATCGGCGACCGTGAACAGCTCGCCGCCGACGAATGCCCCGGTGCTTGCCAACTGACCGTCCAGGATCGCCATCTTCTCGCCCCAACGCCCCAGCGACTCCGCGATCTTGTTCTGATCATTAAAGCCCGGCGTCTTGCGGATCAGCGCATTGACTGCGTAGCCCCATGGCGCATTGAGTTCGCTGGCCTGCCAGCCGAGCCACTGGAGCGCCACGGCGCGCTGTTCCAATTGCTCGGGCAGCAACTGCCCCTCCCGCTCAGCCAGGTAAACCAAGATCGCATTGCTTTCCCAAAGCACGAACTCGCCCTCGATCAGGACGGGGATTTGCCCGTTGGGGTTGAGCGCGAGAAACTCCGGCACCTTGGGGTCACGCAGCGGCAGGCCCCAGTCCTCCTGCTCGTAGCCAAGACGCAGCTCATCGAGCGCCCACAGCACCTTGCGCACATTGATCGAGGTAACACGCCCCAAAACTTTCAGCATGAGTTCCAACCCTTTCATTCCGCTAGGCAAATTCTGCCTGAATTTGCCCCTTGCCGCGAGAGGTTAAGACAATCTTTACCATACGCTAGGTAGATTTTGCCTAGCACCAGCCTTTCCCCTCGCGGCGGGCCGCTTTCCTGGCATCAGAGTACCGGCGTGGACACCTTTACCCAGCTGATCAACCGTATCGGACTGCCGCGCATCGCCGCCATGGCCATGGTTGCAGTGCTCATGCTGGGCTTTTTCGGCTTCCTCGTCATGCGGGCGCAAACGCCCAGCCTCGCCCCGCTCTTTACCGGGCTGAGTCTTGAAGACTCTTCGGCCATCGTCACCGAGCTGCAAACGCTCAACATCCCCTATGAATTGCGGGGCGAAGGCGACACGATCCTGATCCCGCGCGACCAGATCACCACCACCCGCATGACGCTGGCTGGTTCGGGACTGCCCCAAAGCGGCCAGGTCGGCTATGAAATCTTCGACGAGCAGTCGACCCTGGGTGCCACGAGCTTTGTTCAGAACCTCAACAATGTACGCGCCCTTGAAGGCGAACTGGTCCGCACCATTGGTTCACTCGCCCGCATCAAGTCAGCCCGCGTCCACCTGGTTCTGCCCGAACGCGAACTGTTCCGCCGCGAAAAAACCGATCCATCCGCCTCCATCGTCCTGTCCGTGCGCGGCGAACTGGGTCAGGGCGAAATCCGCTCCATCCAGCATCTGGTGGCTTCCGCCATCGAGGGCCTGACGCCCGGCCGCGTTTCCATCGTGGACGACCAGGGCAATCTCCTCGCCGCCGGGACCGGCGACGATGCCACCGGCGCTCTGGCCGGCGATGCCGCCGAACGCACGCTGGGCTTCGAGAACCGCCTGCGCACCCGCGTCGAGGACATGCTGGCCAATGTCGTTGGCGCCGGCCGCGCCCGCGTCGAGGTGGCCGCCGAGATCGACTTCAACCGCTCCACCACCACCCAGGAAACCTTTGATCCTGAGTCTCAGGTCGTCCGCTCGAGCCAGGTACGCGAAAGCGAGAACCTGTCCGGCGCAGCCGGCGGCCAGGTAAGCGTTGCCAACGAACTGCCCGGCGCTTCGGCTGACGCGGCTGGCGCAGCCTCCGAACAGGGCACCACCAGCGAAGAAGTCACCAACTACGAAATCTCCAAGACCACCCAGACCGCCGTCACCGAAGCGGGCTCGATCAAGCGCCTGTCGGTCGCCGTCGTGGTGGATGGCGTCTACACCACCGATGCGGCCGGCGCCGCCACCTATACGCCGCGCTCCGCTGACGAGATCACCCAGATTCTCACTCTTGTCCGCTCTGCCGTCGGCTATTCGGAAACACGCGGCGACAGCGTCGAAGTGGTCAACATGCAGTTTGCCGAGCGGCCAGACCTGGCCATTGCCGGCACCGATGCCGCTGCGGGCCTGTTCGACTTCACGCGCGACGACATCATGAACTTCGCTCAGATGGCGGTGACGCTCTTGATCGCCCTGGCGCTGGTCTTCTTCGTGATGCGCCCGCTGCTGCGCAAGGTGCTGACCCCCGAAACGCAGCCTTTGGCCCTGCCCCCTGCCGCAGAGCTGGGCCAGCACGGCACCTTGAGCGCCAGTGGCGAGGTCGTGGTCGAAGCCGAAGACGTGCTGCGCGACAAGACCCCCGCCTGGGTCGCCAACGCCAAGTCCATGGGCGAAACCCAGCTCCAGACGCTCAAGACCGTGGGCACCCTTGTTGAAGAAAACCCCAAGCAAGCCGCGCTGATTGTGCGTGACTGGCTGGGCAGCGCAGCGTAAACGCCATGTCCCTTGTGTCCCAATCTCCTGACGGCAGCACCGCTCCTGGCCAGCAACTGGTTGTGGGCGACGCGACGAACCAGCGCGTCCTGTCCGGCGATGAAAAAGCCGCCGCGCTGCTGCTGGCGCTTGGTCCCGATTACGGCAAGCCCATCTTCGATGAATTGGACGAGCTCGAGGTCAAGCAGCTGTCCCGCGCCATGGTGCGCTTGGGACCGATCACTCAGGAAATGCTGGACGACCTGATGGTGGAATTTGTCACCACCATCTCATCCAACGGTTCGCTGTCGGGCAATACCGACTCCACCGAACGCCTGCTGCTCAGCTTTCTCCCGCAGGAGAAAGTCAGCTCCATCATGGAAGAAATTCGCGGGCCGGCAGGCCGCAACATGTGGGAAAAGCTTTCCAATGTGCAGGCAGATGTTCTCGCCGCCTATCTCAAGAACGAATATCCCCAGACCATCGCCGTGGTGCTGAGCAAGATTGCCACCGATCATGCCAGCAAGGTGCTTGCCGCACTGCCCGAAGAGCTGGCCCTCGATGTCGTGCAGCGCATGCTCGGGCTCGACCCGGTGCAAAAAGAAATCCTCGAAAAGATCGAGAACACCCTGCGCACCGAATTCATGTCGACGCTCAACCACTCCAAGCGCCGCGACTCCCACGAGCAGATGGCCGAAATCTTCAACAGCTTCGACCGTCAGACTGAGGCGCGCTTCATCGCCTCGCTCGAAGAAAACAGCCGCGAAGATGCCGAACGCATCAAGTCGCTGATGTTCACCTTCGAAGATCTCGCCAAGCTTGATTCCACCGCCATCCAGACCCTCCTCACCAAGATGGACAAGAAGGATCTCGCCATGGCGCTCAAGGGCGCCAATGACCAGCTCAAGGAAACCTTCTTCGCCAATATGTCGGGCCGTACCGCCAAGCTCCTGCGCGACGACATGGAAGCCATGGGCCCGGTGCGCCTCAAGGATGTCGACGAAGCCCAGGGCCGCATGGTCTCGACCGCCAAGGATCTCGCCGCCCGGGGCGAAATCATGATCATGACGTCGCGGGCCGACGACCAGATGGTGGCCTGATCCATGCCAGCGTCCCCCGCCCGCTTCACCTTTGACCTCGACTTGGGCAAGCGCACGACCGCCGCTGCGCCGCCCGAGCCGACCATGCCCGAGCGGCTGGTGGCAGACCTACTTGCCCAGGCCCGCGAGGAAGCCTTCGCCGAAGGCAAGGCCGCCGGCGAGCGCAACGCAGCCTCCGCGGCAAGCCAGACCCTGGCCGCCGCCGCCGCAACGCTGGCGACCCAGACCGCTCTCATGCACAAGGCGCTCGACGAGGCCATGGCCGAAGCCCAGCGCGAGGCGGTGGAGCTTGCCGCCAGCATCGGCCGCAAGCTGGCCCTGCATCTCCTGGCACGCTATCCCACCCTCGAGCTCGATGCCTTGATCGGGGAATGCATGGCGAGCCTTGGTGGCGTACCGCACCTCGTCGTGCGGTGCCACCCCTCCATTGCCGACGCCATCCGTGACATCGCCACCGCCCACATGCAGACCTCCGGCTTTGCCGGCCGGCTGGTGGTGATGGGCGATCCCGACCAGCGCCTGGGCGACGGGCGTCTCGAATGGATGGATGGCGGCCTCGTGCGCGACATCGGCGCTGTCTCCAAGGACATCGACACCAAGATTTCAGCCTACCTTGCTGCCCGCAGCGGCCAGGCCAGCCAAGGGGAGAGCGGCCATTGAGCGCTTCCGACATCGACGAGCCTGAAAACATCACCTTCGAGGAAATGGCGCCACCCAGCCGCGGCGACGGCCCCGAAGCGCATGTGGAACGCACCGCCGCCGACCTGGAAGCGGTGTTCGACGTGCCGGTGCGCATTTCGGTTGTGCTCGGCCGCACCAAGATGCCGGTGAGCGATCTGCTGCGTCTCGATACCGGCACGGTGATCGAGCTGGACCGTCAGGTGGGCGAAGCCGTCGAGATCTTCATCAACGAGCGTCTCGTCGCGCGCGGCGAAATCGTGCTGGTGGAAAGCAAGCTCGGCGTCACCATGACTGAAATCATCAAGCCACAATAAGGGGACAG
This sequence comes from uncultured Devosia sp., assembly GCA_934553185.1. Classification (GTDB taxonomy): domain Bacteria; phylum Pseudomonadota; class Alphaproteobacteria; order Rhizobiales; family Devosiaceae; genus Devosia. The sequence continues at coordinate 848 of CAKTFF010000117.1, read as the reverse complement.
AAGATGCGCCTGCTCATCGTCGGAGCCCTCGAAGACCAGCTCAGCACCGCCACCAAGATGGCCATGGATGGCGGCGCCAAGGTCGCCCATGCCCCCTCGGTCGAGATCGCCCTTGCCGCCCTGCGGGCCGGCCGCGGCGCCGATCTCCTTCTGGTCGATGTCGCCATGGACATTTCCGGCCTCATCGCCGGGCTGGAAGCCGAACGCATCGCCATTCCCGTGGTCGCCTGCGGCGTGGAAGCCAATGCCGCCGCTGCCGTCAACGCCATCCGCGCCGGCGCCAAGGAATATATTCCTTTGCCACCCGATGCCGAACTGATCGCTGCGGTGATCGCTGCCGTTGCCCGGGACAGCTCGGAGTGGTTGTTCCGCGACCCGGCCATGGAGCGCGTCGTGCGCATGGCCGACCAGATCGCCCCCTCCGATGCCTCGATCCTCATCACCGGGGAAAGCGGCACCGGCAAGGAAGTGATCGCCAAATATGTTCACTCGCGCTCCCGCCGCGCCAGCAAGCCTTTTATCTCCATCAACTGCGCCGCCATTCCCGAAGCGCTTCTCGAGTCCGAACTTTTCGGCCACGAGAAAGGTGCCTTCACCGGGGCCATCGGCCGCCGCATCGGCAAGTTCGAGGAAGCCTCGGGCGGCACGCTGCTGCTCGACGAAATCTCGGAGATGGATGTGCGGCTCCAAAGCAAGCTTCTGCGCGCCATCCAGGAGCGGCTGATCGATCGAGTCGGCGGCAACAAGCCCGTGCCCGTGGATATCCGCATTCTCGCCACCTCCAACCGCAACCTCAGCGAGGCCGTGCGCGAAGGCTCCTTCCGCGAAGACCTGCTGTTCCGTCTCAA
>CAKTFF010000116.1 GCA_934553185.1 uncultured Devosia sp. | reverse complement strand
TCGGCCAGCCAGTCGATCAACTCGGCCACGGTGCGCACTTCGGCCGGCGGCGACACGTCTTCCTCGCCGCGGTTGAGGCGTTCGCGCAGCCAGGCGAAATACAGGATCTTCATGGGTTCTCTTGAACCAGGTGCGGCCAAGAGGCGCGCAGATATTGCAGCCCGGTCCACAGCGTCAGAGCCCCGGCGATCCACAGCAGAATGTCGCTGACGAGGGCAATCTGCGGTACAGCAGGCTCGAGCAGGACAACGGCCAGCGCCACCAGCTGCGCGGTGGTTTTCCACTTGGCCAGCCAAGTTACGGCAAGCACGACCTTGGTGTTGCCCAGGAACTCGCGCAGGCCCGACACAAAGAATTCGCGGAACAGGATGGCGCAGACCGGGATCATGTCGAGCGCTGAAAAGCTCCCCTGCCAAGCCAGGGCGGCGACAAGAATGCCCACCAGCAATTTGTCGGCAATCGGGTCGAGCATGCGGCCGAAGGGCGAATACTGGTTCCACGCCCGCGCCAGATAGCCGTCCAGCCAGTCGCTGGCCGCCGCCACGACATAGATCACCAGCGCCAGCATGCGCAGCACGATATCGCCGTCCATCACGAGCCAAACCACCGGAATGATCGCGGCGATCCGGGCAATGGTGATGATATTGGGAACAAGGGTAAGCGGGTTTCTGGCCATAGATCGACAGAACAGGAAGGACGTCGGAGGGTCAAGACGCGTTGTTGCGAAGCGTATGCTCCCACACCACCTGACTTGTCTCTTGTCTTCGGCAAATCACTGGCGCTGCCCTCGGACTTGATCCGAGGGCCAGTTGCCGCTTGTGCCAGATGAAGAGAGACCCTCGGGTCAAGCCCGAGGGAAGCGACGGTGGGTGGGCGCTGCAGGATACAGGCTCAAGCCACTTGCTGGTTGGTCGCCGCCCGCCGCTGCGTCACCGACTCAGCCAGCGCCTCCAGCGCCGTCACCGTTGTCGGCCAATCGATGCAGCCATCGGTGATCGACTGCCCATAGGTCAGAGCCTGTCCCGCCACGAGGTCCTGCCGGCCGGCAACGAGATTGGATTCCACCATGACGCCGATGATCCGGCGGTCGCCGCCCCCAACTTGAGCGCCGATATCGGCGAGCACGGCCGGCTGGTTCTCCGGCTTCTTGCTTGAATTGGCGTGGCTGGCGTCGATCATGATGGCAGCGCGCAGCCCCGCGTTTTCGCTGGCGGCCGCAGCTGCGGCGACGCTGGCCGCATCGAAGTTGGGCGCCTTGCCGCCGCGCAGAATGATGTGGCAGTCCTCGTTGCCGGTGGTTGCGGCAATGGCGGAGCGACCGTCCTTGGTGACAGCCAGGAAGTGGTGCGGCTGGCTGGCGGACTGCACGGCGTCCAGCGCGATCCGCACATTGCCGTCCGTGCCGTTCTTGAAGCCCACCGGGCAGGAGAGTCCCGAGGCGAGCTCGCGATGGATCTGCGATTCGGTGGTGCGTGCGCCGATGGCCGCCCAGCTCACCAGATCGGCAATATATTGCGGCGTGGTCATGTCGAGAAATTCGCAGGCTGCGGGCAGGCCCAGATTGGCGATGTCGAGCAGCAGCGATCGCGCGGTATGCAGGCCTCGGTCGATGCGGAAACTCCCATCAAGGTCTGGGTCGTTGATCAGGCCCTTCCAGCCCACGGTTGTGCGTGGCTTCTCGAAATAAACCCGCATGATGATTTCGAGCCGGTCGCCCAACCGCTCACGCAGCGGCACGAGGCGGCGGGCATAGTCGATGGCCGCTGCCGGATCGTGGATGGAGCAGGGGCCCACCACCACGGCGAGACGATCATCGCTGCCCTGGAGGATGTTGTGAAAGGCATGCCGGGCGCTCAGCACAGTCCGGGTCGCGGCGTCAGTGCGCGGATGCTGGCGCATGACCTCGATCGGGGTCGCCAGCGGCTTGATTTCGGTGATGCGCAGGTCGTCGGTGGATTTGAGCATGGTGGAACCTCGTGAGTTGCGAGGGGCCACAAAAAAGCCGCCTCGGATGGGCGGCGGGGGCTTGGGCTTGGGATGTAATCGGGTGATCAGATCAAGCGCGCGCTAGCCTCCGCCGGGAGCGGATAGCTAAAATACCAAAACGAAAAGGTCGCGGCGGAGCGGATCATGCCGAAACACTAGCCTCGCCGCTCGGGCTTGTCGACTCCGACTTTTTGGATGCCTCCGCGATCGCGCTCTTGCGGCTCATGACTTATCCCCGCCCGGGCCAATCATGGCAGACTTACCGCATCACCCCGTCGGGCGGCCTGCAGGCGAACAGTGGCGGGGTGAGCCGGGCGTGGTGTTTGCCTGCCGCGCAGGTTCGAGACCGGCCGCACACTGGCGAGCGACCATGTGTGCGCGATTCCGATCTGCTCCAAAAACCGGTGCCCCGAGGCGATGGTCGTCTCACTAAAATGCTTACTCAGGGGCGGTTGTCGCCTCGGGGCCCGTCCACGACACGACATCCGCAAAACAGGCGGCGCTTGCGCTTGTCTGCTGGTCAGCCCGGCATGCTGAAGTTATGCAGCTGCTGAATGACGATCTCGCCTTCCCATGCCGGCCAGTGCTGGCGGTGTACCTCTGCGAAACGCTGCGCCCAGTCGATGATCTCTTCTTGCGAGGCCAGTTCGTAGATGCCGTAACCGCCCACCAGTTCCTTTGTTTCGGCGAATGGCCCGTCGACGATGACCTGCCTGCCGCGCACATGGACCTTGCCCGTGTCGGACATGCCGCCGGTTTCCAGCAGGCTGATGCCCGCTTGAGCGCCCAGTTCAGCGAGAGCCTGCATGAGGGCAGGTGGCGGCGCGCCGGCTTCGGCGCCGTTGGTGGTGGTAACGAACGTGATGAATTTCATTGGGGCACTCCTTGGCTTCCATACCCTCGACGAGCAACGCGACAACCGTTCGACAAAGCCTCGGGCAAAATGTTTGGTCAGCCGCGGTTGAAGTGATCGTAAACCAACTGAGCCGTCGCGCGGGAGATGGTGGGCACCGATTGCAGGTCGATGAGCGAAGCGCGGCTCACCGCCTTGGCGGACCCGAAATGGTTGAGCAGCGCCCGCTTGCGCGTAGGGCCAATGCCCTCGATCTCGTCGAGCGGATTGCGGACCTGGTCCTTCTTGCGCTTGGCGCGATGGGTGCCGATGGCAAAGCGGTGCGCCTCGTCGCGCAGGCGCTGAACGTAATACAGCACCGGATCGCGGTGCGGCAGCATGAAGGCGTCCTTGCCTTCCATGAAGAACTTTTCCCGCCCCGCATCGCGTTCCTCGCCCTTGGCGATGCCGATAAAGGTCACTTCCTTGGGCAGGTTGAGCGCGGCGATCACCTCGCGCACGGCGTTGAGCTGTCCGGCGCCGCCGTCGATGAACACCACATCGGGCCAGTCCGGCATGCCGGTGTCTTCCACCTCGTCGGCTTCGGCATCGCTTTCGCTGGCGAGCCGGGCAAAGCGGCGGGTCAGCACTTCGCGCATCATGCCGAAGTCGTCGCCCGCCGAGATATCGGACTTGATGTTGAAGGTGCGATAGTGCTTTTTCGAAAAGCCCTCCTCGCCAGCCACCACCATCGCGCCCACCGCATTGGTGCCCGAAATGTGCGAGTTGTCATAGACTTCAATGCGGCGGGGCGGTTCATCGAGACCAAAGCAATTGGCAACACCTTCCAGCAGGGTGCGGTTGGTGGCGCCTTCGGCAAGCTGGCGACCCAAAGCCTCTCGGGCATTGTTGAGGGCGTGATTGACCAGATCTCGCTTTTCGCCCCGGCGCGGTAGTTCGATATAGACCCGGCGGCCAGCGCGCGTGGACAAGGCCTCTGCCATCAGGTCCGGCTCGGCCAGATCATGGCTGATGAGCACCAGCCGGGCCGGCGTGCGGTTTTCATAGAACTGGCCGATAAACGCTTCCAGCACTTCGGCATCGGTCAGCGAAGCGTCGGCACGCGGCCGATAGGGATAATTGCCCCAGTTCTGAAAGGCCCGGAAAAAGAACACCTGCACGCAGAACTGCCCGCCCTCGTGGTGAATGGCGAAAACATCGGCTTCCTCTACCGTTTTCGCCGTGGCATCGCCTTGCGACTGCACGAGCGCCAGGGCCGACAAGCGATCGCGGAGGAGGGCGGCACGTTCGAAATCAAGCTGTTCGGCCGCCTGGTTCATGTCGGCCTGAAGGTGATTGCGCACGGCGCTGGACTTGCCCGACAGAAACTGGCGGGCATCTTCCACCAGCTCGCCATAGGCTTCGAGCGACACCTCGCGCGTGCATGGGCCGGCGCAGCGCTTGATCTGGTGCTGCAGACAGGGCCGCGTTCGGGCGGCATAGAAGCTGTCCGAGCAGTTGCGCAGCAGAAAGGCTTTCTGCAGCGAGGCGATGGTGCGGCCTACCGCTGTCGCCGAGGCGAACGGGCCAAAATAGTGCCCCTGCCGGCGGCGGGTGCCACGATGCTTGGTGAGTTCGGGCGCCTCGTGATCTGTGGCGATCAGGATATAGGGAAAGCTCTTGTCGTCCCGCAGCAGGACGTTGAAGCGCGGCTTGAGCCGCTTGATCATGTTGGCTTCGAGCAGCAGCGCTTCGGACTCGGTCTCGGTGCGCACGAATTCCATGCTGACGGTCGCCGCGATCATGCGCTGGAGCCGCACTTCGAGACCATCGGGACGAGTATAGTTGGTAACGCGCGCCTTAAGGTTGCGGGCCTTGCCCACATACATCACCTCGCCGGCGGCATCGAGCATGCGATAAACGCCCGGCGCTGCGGGCAGGGTGCGCACGAAGCTTCGGATAACATCGGGACCGCTAGGCGGAGAAGGCGAAACGTCGGTCATGAGCGTGGTGTCGGCGCACGACGCGCCGGAAATTCCAGATGTTGGCCGCCATCGAGAGCCAGCATCTGGCCGGTCAGGGCAGGCGTATGAAGGAGAGTCAGCACGCCTTGAGCAATGGCTTCCGGCCCGGCATGGTCGCGGAGCGGCAAAGCGTCGACATGTTTTTCAAATGTCGCCTGATCCTGGCGGGAATGGGGCAGAACCGGCCCGGGACCGATGGCATTGACGCGAATGGCTGGTGCAAAGGTCTGCGCCATGGTGCGGGTCGCGGTCCACAGCACGGATTTGGACAGCATATAGCTGAAATAGGCGGGAGACAGGTGGAGCACCCGCTCGTCAATGATGTTGACGATATTGCCCGCCACGCCCTGGGGCAGCTGCGCGGCAAAGTCGCGCGACAGAAACACCGGAGCTTCCGCGTGGATAGCGAAATGGTCGTCCCAGTCGCCTTCATCCACATCAAACGCGCTGTCGGGATTAAACAGCGAGGCATTGTTGACCAGCACCGAAAGTGGCCCGAACAGGGCAGCGGCGTCAGCGATCAGCCGGGCGCGGGCTGCGCGATCAACCAAGTCTGCTGTGATGATCTCCGCCTTGCCGCCGGCTCGCCGAATTTGGTCGCGGGTGGCGCGGGCACCCTCGGCATTGCCACGGAAGTGGATCACCACCGCGTAACCCGCCTCTGCCAGCGCCTGGGCAATAGCGGCGCCGATACGGTCTCCCGCGCCTGTCACGAGGGCGGTGGAAACAGGCAGTGTTGTGGTGCGATTCGCCATGAGTGGATGCTTGCTGAAGCGGTGGCGGACCATAGGCCGCTTTGCCTGTTTTCTTCAATGCCGCGCCCGCGCTCGAACAAGCCATCTGGTCAGTCCTTGGTGTTTGCGCTAGCGCTTGACGGTTTCCCTCTTGCTGATTGCCCGCTCCATGTTCTCGCCAGCCCCAACACGCGCCGACAATGTCGGGCGCGCCATCGTTTTGACTATTCTGACGATCGCGATCTTCGGTGTGCAGGACGCCATGAGCAAAATCCTGGTGCAGACCTATTCGCCGTTCCAGGTGACGATGATGCGCTACTGGGGCTTTGCCCTGCTTTCCCTAGTTCTGGTAATGCGGCAAGCCCCGTTGCGGCAGGCGCTGCGATCCCGTGCACCCTTATGGCAGGTTGCGCGCGGCTCCCTTTTGATCATCGAAATCTGGTGCTTCGCCTTGGCCTTGCAGAGCGTGCCGCTGGGCGAATTACAGGCCATTTCGCTGGTTTATCCGCTTCTGGTCACCCTGTTCGCTATCCCAATCCTTGGAGAAAAGGTCGGCGTGTTCCGCCTTGTGGCCGTCGGGCTCGGCTTTCTTGGCGCGTTGGTGATCGTGCGTCCGGGTGGGCTGGAACTTGGGTGGGGCGTTTTGTTCGCCCTGCTGTCAGCGGTGCTATACTCGATCTACATCGTCATTACCCGTCGCGTCAGCGGGCAAGACAGCGCCGCCACCACCATGGTCTATACCGGGATCATGGGCCTGCTGCTGTCCAGCGCCGTAGGTGTGTTTCACTGGCAGCCAATGGCGTGGCCCGATGTGGCGCTGCTTTTGGCCATCGTGGTCACCACCTGCCTTGGCCATGGGCTGATGATCTTCGCCCTATCGATGGCGCCGGCCAGCACTGTGCAGCCGTTCAACTACTTTTCGCTACCTTGGGCGATTCTGTTGAGCGCGGTGGTCTTCGGCGACTGGATCGACCCGGTTTCCCTGATTGGTGCAGCCATCATCGTCGCTGCCGGCCTGGTGGTGATGGCGCGCGAGCGCATGCGCAAAACAGTAGTGCCGGCAGACCCAACATTATCGCCCGGGCGCGACTGAGCTCACC
>CAKTFF010000115.1 GCA_934553185.1 uncultured Devosia sp. | reverse complement strand
AGCGTGCTCAATAGGCGTTCTCGCTTTTCGACACGAGTGACACCGGCGTCATCACCACAATGTAGAGGTCGAACAGGATCGACCAGTGCTCGATATAGTAGAGGTCGTGGTTCACCCGGTTCATGATCTTGTCGATCGTGTCGGTTTCCCCGCGCCAGCCGTTGATCTGCGCCCAGCCGGTCATGCCGGGCTTGACGCGGTGGCGGGCGAAATAGCCTTCCACGGCTTCATAATAGAGCTGGTTGTCGGCCTTGGCCTGAAGCGCGTGGGGGCGGGGGCCTACAATCGACAACTCGCCCTTAAGAACGTTGAACAACTGCGGCAGCTCGTCGATCGAGGTCTTGCGGATGAACTTGCCCACCCGGGTGACACGCGGATCGTCCTTGGTCACGAGCTTGGCGGCCCCGGCATCGAGCATGTCGGTGCGCATCGAGCGAAACTTAAAGATCTTGATCAGCTCGTTGTTGAAGCCATGCCGGTTCTGCCGGAAGAACACCGGGCCAGGGCTCTCGAGCTTGATGGCAATGGCGGTCGCGACCATGATGGGGGATAGGAGGATCAGCGCGGCCAGCGCCACGACCTTGTCGAACACCCACTTGAAGACGAGATTCCAGTCCGAGATGGGGCGGTCCGCCATGTCGAACACGGCGATGTCGCCCACATAAGAGTAAGCCTTGTTGGTGAACTTGAGCTTGCTCATATGCGCCGAGAGACGGATATCGACCGGCAGCACCCAAAGCTGGGTCAGCATGTCTAGTACGCGCTTTTCCGCTGATAGCGGCATGGACACGATCACCAGGTCCACATTCGTGCGGCGGGCGAATTCGATCAGGTCGGCAACCTTGCCCAGCTTGGGATAGCCGGCGACATTTTCCGGTGAGCGATCGTCGATGCGGTCGTCGAACAGCCCCAGCAAGGCAATGTCGTTGCTGGCACTGGCTTTGATCTGCTCGATCAGCACTTCGGCATCCTTGCCGCCGCCTACGATAACGGTGCGACGCCGCAGCCGGCCGGCGCTGGTCCATTGGCGCACGACAGCGCGCAAAGCGAGGCGATAGGCCACGAGCAGGATGGCGCCCCCGACATACCAACTCACCAGCCAAACGCGGGAAAAATGGTCTCCTGCCTTGAAAAAGAAGATACCGACCATCAGCACCGTCACCACTATGGTCCAGCCCACCAACACCCGGCCGATCTGGTTAAACAGGGTCCGGTAAGCGGCAATGCGGTGGGTGCGGCCAGCATTAAACAGGACATTGGCCAGAAGGCACGAGACCAGGATCACCGGCAGATAGAATTCGGGCTGCCCCAGCGCAACGTAGTATTCGTAGATGCCATAGCCGAGCGCCGCGAGCAGCACCGCTTCGAGCACCTGAGCGACGCCGGCGACAACAGCGCCTGAAATCCCACGCTCGACGGGCGCAGCGATGATGGCTTCTGCGCCAGGTGACAGGGGACGATCGGCATCACCGGCAGCCGTCTGCTTGGAAACGTGATCCAACACGGCTTGCTTGGGGTCAACTCGATACATGGGGCGTAACCGGAACGGGGCAGATAGCCGGCACTATGGTACCAATGGGTTTACGCCCAATGAAATCGCAGCCTCAGGCTCTCTCTATCGACGCGCCGTATAGGGCTTCTATCTGGTCCACCATGGTTGCAAGCGAGAAGCGGTCAGCCACAAAACGAAGCCGTGTTTGCATCTCCATTTGGGCAGCGGCTGGATCGTTCAAGGCCATCTGCATGGCAGCTCGCAAAGCTGCGACATCGTTCGGAGGCACGAGGCTTTGTGCGGTGGATCCAAAAATTTCGGGTATGCCGCCGACCTGCGTGGCGATCACCGGCAGTTGCGACGCCGCAGCCTCCAGCACCACATAGGGCAGGGACTCGGCGAGCGATGGAACGACGGCGACGCGACCACGGCGAAATGTGGGACGCGCAGGTTGTGCGCCGAGCAGGGTCACGCACTCAGCCAAACCGAGCCGTTCGATCTGGGCTTCGAGTGCCGGGCGGTCGCCGCCGTCCCCAGCCATAATGAGGGTCGCCTTCTGGCCATCCTGGCGCACGACGCCACTCAGTGCTTCAACCAGAACATGGATGCCCTTAAGCGCCCGCAACTCACCCACAAACACGAAATCGGCTGCTTCCTCATCCGGCTGAACCGGCACGAACTCGTCGGTCGCCAAGCCATTGTGGATCACGGCTGCAGGGCAGGTAGGCGCCCCGATCAGCGCAGCATAGGTTGATTGCGCGTAGGCGCTTTCAAAGATGATCGCCGAGGTCTGCCGCATCAGCAGCCGTTCGAGCTGGTGAAAGACGCGACCAGAAGCGGAGTGGCGCGAGAAGTGCAGCACGCCGCCATGCGGAGTGTAGAGCGGCAAGGCCTTGCTGCCGCCCGCACGCGCCAGGCGCGCATAAAAGCCGCCCTTCGCGCCATGCCCATGGAGAACATCAATGTCGAGCGAACGGGCTAGGCGGCGCACCGCAAAGGGCGTCCGTATGTCGCCCGAGCCAAGCACGCGCGGCATGGCGAAGCGGTGAATGCCAAGGCTGGCGAAAGGTTGAAGGGCCTGCAACTTGCTTTCGGTCTGCCCATCATTGGCAAGGCTGTCGACCACGAGGCCAACGTCATGGCCCCGACCGGCAAGTTCGCGCGTCAAGTCGGCGACATGCCGGAACAGGCCGCCAACGGGGGCGCGCATCACTTGAAGGATGCGAAGCCTGCGCTCCGCCATCAGAACCAGCGTTCGAGAACGACGATCGTGTCGCCTGGATAGATCGGATAGTCGAGATCAACCGTTCCCTTGACCATCTCGTCTCCCTGGCGGCGGTAAACCAGCGCCTTGTCGCGATCGGCCGTCTCGGAGAACCCGCCCGATTTGCTGATCGCCGAGCGCACGGTCATGCCATAGACATATTCGAACTGTCCCGCATTGGTGACTTCGCCCTGGATGAAGAAGGGCCGGTATTCGGCGACTTCCACCGCCACATTGGGGTTGCGCATATAGCCATTAGCCAAGGCTGCAGCGAGCCGGTCTGCTGCTGCTGCTGTGGTTGCGCCGCGCACCTTGATGGGGCCGACCAGCGGAAAGGCGATCGCCCCGCTGTCATCGACACGGTAGGTCTCGCTCAGTTCTTCGTCGCCATACACGGTGACGCGCACCGCATCGCCCGTATCGAGCTGATAGGGGCCCTTGGTCTCGACCAGATAGGTCGCAGGACGGGTCGACGCACAGGCGGCCAGCGGCAGCATCAGCGCCAGGGTAACAATGGGCATCCAGCGCATGACACTCTCGCGCAGTTCAAGGTGGCGCTAATGTTACGCGGCGTAGTTAATAAACCCTCTCCACCGCGCCGATATGTTGCGTCCTGCGAGGCGGTTAACGGATTGCTTACCGTGTGCGAGCGATAAACCCCCGACAAAGCGGGGTAAAGCAATGGCGTTTGAGTCGCAAAACGTGCGGGACGCTCGGATCGATGCAGGGGCGGTTCTTGGAGCCGTGGTGAAGCGCTTGCCGCGCATCGTCGTGGTGACAGCCCTGCTGCTGGCGCTGACCTTTGCCGTGCTGATGTTCATGCCGCGCCTATATGAGTCCTCCGCCTCTATCCTGGTGGAGCCGCGCTCCAACATCTACACGCGCTCCGCAAACGAGCAGGCGCCCTCCACGGGCGGCAGCGACGCCGGTGTCGTTTCCAGCCAGATCGAGCTGATCAAGTCGCGTGATACACTCTTGACCGTGATCGACCGTCTGGACCTCCGGTCGGAGCCCGAATTCAACGGCACGGCCAACTCTGGCTTCTCGCCGCTGGCGATCGTCGGCCAGTTGTTTGGCCGCCGCTCAACGCCGGTCAGTGTGGACGAAGTTGTTCTCAACACCCTTTATGATCGCCTGACCGTGGTGCAAGAGCGCGATTCGCGCATCATCTCGGTGCTCGTGCGCTCCACCAGCCCACAACTGGCGGCAGAGATCGCCAATGCCGTGGCCAACGCGCATGTGGCACGCCGCGCATCCCTGTCACTGTCCGACACCGCTGAAGCGTCGAGCTGGTTGGCCGACGAGATCGCCAAGCTGCGTGTTTCTGTTACCGAGGCTGAAACCGCCGTCGCGAACTTCCGGGTGGACAACGACCTGTTCACCGGCTCCAACAACACAAGCCTGCTCGACCAGAACCTCTCCACCATCGCCACCCAGATCAACGCTGCCCAGGAGCGGAAGAATACCGCCCTGTCGCGCGCCGCTCTAATCCGCGGCATGATCGAGCGCGGCCAGCCGATCGACGGGGTTGCTGATGTCCGCGACTCGGTGATCATCCAGCAACTCAACCAGCAGAAGGCACAGCTGCAGGGCGAGCGCGCGCAGCGTTCGGCGACCCTTTTGTCCAATCACCCGACCATTCTTGCGATGACCGCGCAGATCGCCGAGCTCAACAACCAGATCGCAATCGAAGGCCGTCGCGTCGCCGATGCGCTGGAAGCGGAAGCCCAGATCGAAGCCGATCTCGAAACCTCGCTGCAGGCTGACCTGACGCGCGCCAAGTCGTCCGCCTCGACGGCGACCACCGACACAGTGACGCTTGACAGCCTCGAGCGTGAAGCCAAGGCACAGCGCGACCTGCTGGAAGGCTATCTTCAGCGCTATAGCGAGGCAGTGTCGCGCGTGGACTCCAATTCGGCGCTGCCGGACGTCCGCGTCGTGAGCGTGGCAGCGCCGTCCGTGACGCCGGCCTCGCCCAAGACGCAACTGATCCTTCTGGCCGTCGGCCTGGTTGCGCTGCTCACCCAGATCGGCATCATCGTCTTCAGCGAACTGACGTCAGGCCGCGCCATCATTGCTGCAACAGTTTACCAGCGGCCGCAGGATGAACTCGACGAGGCGCCCTTCGTTGAGGCCGAGCTTGAACCGGAGCAGCGCTGGGAAGAACCAGCCGATGATGCGGCTATGGTCGAGGAGGGGGCGGATGAGGACAACGACATTCACCACCCGCTCGAACAGATCGAGCCGCGCTTCATCGCCCCGCCCGTAGCCGTTGCTACGATCACCCAGCAGGCGGAACACGAGCCCGACACGGCCGAAGATGAACCCGTGGTCGATGCCGAGCTTGTTGCGGAAGCTGACGACCACCTCGTTGAGGCCGAGGAAGAGCCCGTTACTGCTGTGGAAGAGCCCCCTGTCTTGGCCGCCCAAGCTTATGCCGAAGAAGCGGACCTCAACCTGCGTGAACCGGTGGTTGCCCCGGTCAAGGTAACCACGGCCCATTCTGCGCTCAATGTCGTTGCCTTTGGCGATCTTGTTTCTGATCTGGTTTTGGGCCGCACCCATCTGCTGATCCTTGCGGCGCACCGCAACCTTGCGGATTGCTCCGCCTTCGCCGAAGAACTGGTGGGCGACGCGCTGGCCCGCGGCCTCAGCGTTGCCCTCGTGGATGCCGGCAGCGCCATGATCACCGAAGAGCCCGGCATCACCGATCTCAGCCACGACGAAGCAAGCTTCGGCGATGTTGTGCAAAAGTCTGCCGACAACAGTTTTGCCGAAGTGCCCTGGGGCCAGGTGCGCAATCTCGACGCTGCTTCCACCAAGCCGCAGACCCTGGTGGAAGCTCTTGGCGACATCTACGAAGTCGTGGTGCTGATGACCGGCCGCGTCGGCAGCGCATCCAGCCTGCCCATGTTCGATGGTCTCGAAGGCCGCCTCGTTCTGGTGACGGGCGACGATGACGACCTGCAGGCGGTGGGCGAGACCCGTCAGCGCCTCGGCGCCGCCGGCTTTGAGCAATGTGACGTCGCCGCGGCCCCCGCGCGCGTCGCAGCCTGATCGGACGCGGCGTGTCAGGCAAATACGCCGCCATTCGCGCCACCTTCGAGGTCCTCTGGCTATCGCGCCTGCCGGGCCTTGTGCGGGCCCTGTCTCGATCGCGCGGGGTGATCTTCACGCTCCATCGGGTGCTGCCGGGGTCGCCGGCGGCCTTTTCGCCCAATGCCATCCTCCAGGTGCGGCCCGACTTTCTCGACTATGTCATCGAGCGCGTGCGTGACCTAGGCCTCGACATCGTTTCCCTTGACGAAGCCTTGGAGCGATTGGCTCAGCCACGCGCTGGGCGGCGCTTTGTGGTGCTCACCTTCGACGATGGCTACAAGGACAATCTTGCCAACGCCTTGCCCATCCTGCGCGCCCAACAGGCGCCGTTCACGCTGTACGTCCCCACTGCGTTGGTGGATGGTACGGGTGAGTTATGGTGGCAGGCCATAGAAGACATCATCGCCGCTCACGACTCAATCACACTGCCGACCGGCCAGGTGGACACCGGAACCACCGCGCAGAAGCAGGCCGCCTTCGACGCGCTGTACTGGCAGATGCGCAAAATGCCTGAGGCTGACCGCCTGACCCTTCTAAGCACCTTTGCAGCCCAACACGGCTTTGATCTCCAGAGGCAGTGCCGCGACCTGATCATGGACTGGGACGAACTCGCCACCTTTGCCGCCGAGCCTTTGTGCACCATCGGCGCACACACGGTGCATCACTACGAACTCGCCAAGCTGCCAGCCGAGCAGGCGCGCGACGAGATGGTGCGATCAGCCGATATCTTACAACAGCGTTTCGGCCGGCGCCCGCAACACTTCTCTTATCCCCTGGGTGGTCCTCTGTCGGCGGGTCAACGCGAGTTCGACCTGGCCAGCGAACTCGGCTTCGCCTCCGCAGTGACCACCCGCCC
>CAKTFF010000114.1 GCA_934553185.1 uncultured Devosia sp. | reverse complement strand
GGCCGCGAAGGTAGCTACACGCTCGAACAGACCCCTGAGATCGAAGGGGCTCTGGTCGCCATGGACCCGCGCACCGGGCGTGTCGTCGCCATGGTCGGCGGTTTCTCTTTCGCCATGAGCGAATTCAACCGCGCTACGCAGGCGCTGCGCCAGCCCGGCTCTTCGTTCAAACCGATCGTTTATGCGGCTGCGCTGGACAATGGCTACACGCCTGCCTCTGTCGTGCTCGACGCTCCGGTGGAAATCCGCAACGGCGATGGTTCGATCTGGCGTCCGGAAAACTATGCGCAGGAATTCTATGGTCCGCAAACCTTGCGGCGCGGCATCGAACGCAGCCGCAATGTGATGACCGTGCGTCTGGCCAAGGACATCGGCATGCCGTTGGTGGCTGAATATGCCCGCTTATTCGGCGTTTATGATTCCATGCAGCCGGTGCTGGCTATGGCACTGGGAGCGGGCGAAACCACCGACATGCGCATGACTGCCGCCTATGCGACGATCGCCAATGGTGGCCGCAAGATCGTCCCGACGCTGATCGACCGCATTCAGGATCGCTATGGCGTGACCGTCTACAAGCACGACCAGCGCGTTTGCGACGGCTGCGCCGCCGAGGGCTGGAACGGGCAGGGGGAGCCGGTGATCGTGGACAATCGCGAGCAGGTGCTCGACCCCATGACCGCCTACCAGATTACCTCGATGATGGAAGGCGTGGTGGAGCGCGGCACCGGCACGGCCGCAAAGGTGCTCAACCGCCCGGTTGCCGGCAAGACCGGAACCACCAACGACTACAAGGATGCCTGGTTCGTCGGCTTCACACCCGAGCTCGTTGTCGGCGTCTATGTCGGCTATGACCAGCCCCGCTCCATGGGTAGCTCCGTCACCGGCGGCACCTTTGCCGTGCCGATCTTTACCGAGTTCATGGCCAAGGCGCTCGAAGGCAAGCCGCCAACGCCTTTCAACGTGCCATCAGGCATGCAAACGGCCTGGATCAATCCCAATTCCGGTGTCGAGGCTTTCGAGGGCGAATCAGCCATTGCTGAAGCCTTCAAGCCTGGAACCGGACCAAACCTCATGACTTCGGTGATCGGGGTCGACGTCAACGCCTATGATGCGATCCAGCGGCAGCAGATGATGCAGCAGCAATATAATTCCGGCTTTGTTTCCCAGCCAACTCGGCCGCCCACGGAAGCCGGTGAGCCTGTCTACGACCCGCAAACTGGCGAATGGTACCACCCGGTGGACAGCTCAGGCTGGTTCTGACGCAAGAGCTGCGACATCTTGGCGGGACATCTCAAGCGGCGATTGGTATGACAAGCATTCACGCCGAATTAAGTATGCTTGCTTAGATAATGTCCCCGATCAATGGACGGGGTCACCTTGAAAAATTTCCAATTATTCGGCAGCAAGAACCGCGAGAGGCAGATAGCCGACCGCGCGACTATGGAAGCAATTGCGCGGTCACAGGCCATCATCGAATTCGCGATGGATGGAACAATCCTGGCGGCCAATGAAAACTTTCTGCAAACCATGGGATATACGGCCGAGCAGATCGTTGGACGAAATCACCGCATGTTCGTGTCCGAAGCGGATGCAAACGGAACTGAATATCAGGCGTTTTGGGATCGCCTGCGTTCAGGCCAGTTTCATTCCGGCGAATACCGGCGCATCAGCAATGGCGGCCGGGAGGTCTGGATTCAGGCCACCTATAATCCGGTGCTTGACCACGACGGCAAGCCGGTCAAGGTGGTTAAGTTCGCGTCTGACGTAAGCGCCATCAAGTTGGCAGCGGCCGACACACGTGGGCAGTTGGAGGCCATCAACAAGTCCCAGGCCGTGATCGAGTTCACCACGACCGGCGAGGTGTTGACGGCCAACAGCAACTTCCTCCAGGTCATGGGCTATACCCTGGCCGAAATACAAGGCCGCCACCACCGCATCTTCGTGACGGACGAAGAGTCCCATAGCCGGGCCTATACCGAGTTCTGGAACACCCTGGCGTCGGGGCAATTCTTATCAGCCGAATATCTTCGGGTCGGCAAAGGCGGTCGACACGTCTGGATCCAGGCGTCCTACAACCCGATCCTCGACATGAATGGCAAGCCGTTCAAGGTCGTCAAATATGCCACCGACATCACCAGCCGCAAACGCGAAGTGCAACTGCTGGGCAAAGGTCTCGAAACGCTGGCCGAGGGTGATCTCACGGCGATGATCAACGAGCCATTCGATGGTGAACTGGACACGGTGCGCACCACCTATAATGCCACGCTGGCCAAGTTCTCCTCGATCGTGGAGAAAGTGCGCCGAACCTCTGGCACGCTCAAGACTGCCACCAGCGAACTGCTTTCAGGCTCCAACGACATGGCTGATCGCACCAGTCGGCAGGCTGCTGCCATCGAGCAGACATCGGCGGCTATGGATCAACTCGCGTCCACCGTCGACGACAATGCGAAGCGCGCCGGCACTGCCAACAGCAATGCCCGGTTGGTGTCGCAGACGGCATCCGAGACAGGCGAGGTCATGCACCAGGCCAATCTGGCCATGGAGCGTATCTCGACCTCATCGTCGCGCATTTCCAACATCATTGGCATGATCGACGACATCGCCTTCCAAACCAATCTGTTGGCGCTCAATGCTTCGGTTGAAGCAGCGCGTGCCGGTGACGCCGGAAAAGGTTTTGCCGTGGTTGCCGTCGAAGTGCGGCGCCTGGCTCAGTCTGCTGCCAGCGCCTCGGCGGAGGTCAAGGTGCTGATCGAGCAGTCTTCGGTTGAAGTCTCGGGCGGAACCAAGCTCGTGGCAGAAGCAACCACCAAGCTCAGCCGCATGCTGGATGGCGTCAAGGAGAACGACGCGCTGATCGATGGTATCACCAAGGCCAGCGAAGAGCAGTCCGGCGCCATCAAGGAAGTCTCCGCGGCTATTCGGCAGATGGACGACATGACGCAGCGCAACGCCGCAATGGTCGAGCAGACCAATGCCGTGGTCGAACAGACCGAGGCGCAAGCAGCAGAACTTGACCAGATCGTGGAAATTTTCGTGCTCGACGCATCGATGCCGAAAATTGCGGTCAGGGAGACCCGGCGCGCCGAGCGGCCTGCAGGGAGGCCCGCTCTGACCCAGGGCAGTTCCGCCCTTCAGGTTGACTGGGCCGAATTCTAGCATCCACTCTAACGCGGCCGCTGGCGGGTTGATCCTGCCGGTGGCCTCGTCTACATGGTCCCGTGATAATTACGGGATCACCTAATGCGCACGGAAATCGAAAAGACCGTAGCCGAAATCGAGCAGGTTTTGACCCTGCTGAGGAGGCATCTTTGACTGGGATACTGCCCAACTGCGCCTCGACGCGCTAACTGCCGAAACCGAATCTCCCGAATTTTGGAACGACCCTGAAAAGGCTCGCGTCAAGATGCGCGAGCGTGATGAACTCGACGTTGCGGTCAAAGCTGTGCGCGAGCTTGAAAGCGGCATCAGCGACAATCGCGAATTGATCGAGATGGGTGAAGCCGAGGGCGACGCCGAGATCGTCAAGGACGCCGAAAACGCCCTGGTCGAACTCAAGCAGACCGCCAAGCGCCGCCAGATCGAAACCCTGCTTTCAGGCGAAGTCGATGCCAACGACTGCTACGTTGAAATCCACTCAGGCGCCGGTGGCACCGAGTCTCAGGACTGGGCCAACATGCTCCTGCGCATGTATACGCGCTGGGCTGAACGGCGGAAGATGAAGGTCGAAGTGCTCGAAATGCACGACGGCGAAGAAGCCGGCATCAAGTCCGCCACGATTCTGGTCAAGGGGCATAATGCCTATGGCTGGCTCAAGACGGAAAGCGGCGTCCATCGTCTCGTCCGCATCAGCCCCTACGATTCTGCGGCGCGGCGGCATACCAGCTTCTCTTCCTGCTGGGTCTATCCAGTGGTCGATGACTCGATCGACATCGAGATCCGCGAGAGCGACCTCAAGGTTGACACCTATCGTGCGTCGGGCGCTGGCGGCCAGCACGTCAACACGACCGACTCGGCCATCCGCATCACGCACGTGCCGTCCGGCATCATCGTTGCCTGCCAGCAGGAGCGTTCGCAGCACAAGAATCGCGCCACGGCCATGGCCATGCTGAAGTCTCGCCTCTATGAGGCCGAACTGCAGAAGCGCGAAGAAGCGGCAAACGCCCAAGCCGCCAGCAAGACCGAGATCGGCTGGGGCCACCAGATCCGCTCCTACGTGCTGCAGCCCTACCAGATGGTCAAAGACCTGCGCACCGGCGTTGAAAGCGGCCAGCCTTCCGTAGTGCTTGACGGCGATGTCGATGACTTCATGGAAGCGGCTTTAGCCCAGCGCGTAGGCGTTGCGACTGACGTGACGGCAGAGCAGGGCTAGCCCAGAAGGGCCAGGAGCCTCTTGCCTGCTTCGATAAAGGCTCTGGGATTGATCGCTTGATCGGCCTTGCGCACTTCGAAATGAAGATGCGGGCCGGTCGAGCGGCCAGTCGAGCCAACCTCGGCGATAGGTGTGCCGGTGTGAACCTGCTGCCCTTCATGGCTGAGATAGCCTGACAAATGCCCGTAGCGCGTCACGAGCCCGTTGGCGTGGCGCACTTCAACCACCTTGCCATAGCCGGAGCGGGTGCCGACGAAGGTAACCACGCCCGCCCCCGCGCTCAGCACCGTCGTGCCGGTTGGCGCGGCGAAATCGAGACCCGAATGGAAGGCGCGACCGCCGGTAAACGGATCGTTGCGGTTGCCAAAGCCCGAACTCTGGCGAAAATTGCCGCTGATCGGCATATGGATCGGCGCGCCATCGATGCTGTCGCGTGCCGCCTTGTAGCGCACCAGCGCCGACATGACGGCATTGGCATCATCGATCATGGGCGAGGCTTCGAGTTCCCCCGCTGGTGCCAGCAGCGGCCCGCCGATATTGTCGGCTGCGTCGGGCAAGGCAACGGCAATACCAAGGCTCATCAGTTCGGCAACGATGCTATCGGTGCGGGCAAGCGCCGTCTCGGCGATCGAGGTCATGGCAAATTGAGTTTCGCCCATCATCTGCTGCACGGAAGCCGCCGTGGCGTCGATATCCGGATTGCCGCTCGGCGGCAGCGCCAGCATGGCTGTGTCACTTGCCGTGTCGGTGGCCAGTGCCGCAGCCTCGATCCCTAGCTCGTCCGCCTTGTCCACCAGCACGCGCACCAGTTGATGCTGTTCGGTCAGCACTTCCTGTTGCTGCGCCAGTTCCTGCAATTGTAGATTGATGTCGCCGGCCTGCGCGTAGGACCGCGAGTGCAGCCGGTCCACTTCAACCCGAAGCTGCGCGATGCGGTTCTCGTAGGCCTCGATGACCTTTTCATTCTGCCCGTTGAGCAGCTTGCCGATGTCGGGAGACAGAAGAAACGCCGTCGCCAGCACGCCATTACCGGCCAGCAGCACGGCGAACATGGCGTAAAAAATTCCTGGATGGATGCCAGCGCGTGCGGTGCCGGCACTGCGCACCGAACCCATGTAGGGCGAACTAAAGCTGGCCTGCCTGAGCACGCAAATACCTCCACCACGCCAACCACCAAGAACCGCGATTATGACGCAGCGTGGTTAACAAAGGCTATGTCTGCGCCGTGCCGGCGACGTAAGCCTCCACCGCCTCAAGCATCTTCTGAGCATGTCCCTTGATACGCGTGGCCCGCACGATCCTCACAATCTGCCCCTCTTCGTCGATTAGAAACGACGTCCGGATCAGCCCCATGAATTCGCGCCCGTACAGCTTCTTGAGCTTCCACAACCCATAGAGCGCTATTGCCTTATGGTCTGGGTCCGCCGCGAGCGGCAGAGCCAATCCGTATTTGCTTCGGAACTTGCGATGCTTCTCCAAACTATCCGGTGAGATGCCCACAACGCGCACGCCAAGAGCAGCAAAGTCCGGCGCCAGATCGGAGAACTCACAGTTCTGAACCGTGCAGCCACCTGTATCGTCCTCGGGGTAGAAAAACAGCACCACCGGCCGGCCCCGTTCGGCGGCAAGGTGAAACGTCGTGCCATCGTCTAGCGGCAGGCTGAAGTCAGGAGCCATCGCCTGTTCGGCCAGTTCCGTCATTGGAGACCTTTCCTCAACAGTCCTGCGCTAAAGGTGGGTGTGAGTGCCATATTCCAGCCGGTATCCTTGGGCAATAGACCGCGATGTGCGGTTGATCCCTGCGGTGCCAGCAGATACCGGCAAAGCATCGTTCTGGAAGCAAGTGAGCGCGTCAACCTTCTCCGCAGACAGTTCGATTGCGCCGTCTGCCCGACGCAGGCGCGGTCTTGGACGCCTGGCGGCCAAGCTGGCCGTCTGGGTGCTCGGCATTCCCGCCATGCTGCTGCTGATGCTCTATCTGACGCTGCTGGTTACCCCCGTCCGGCTGCCCTTTGCCGGCGACGCCATTCGATCGCTCATCCAATCCGCACTTCCCCCAAGTTCCCGGCTTGATCTGGGTGCCATGAACCTTGCGCTCGAAAACGGCGTCTGGCCGGTGATCCAGTTTGCTCCGGTTCTGCTGACCGACGGCAAGACCGGCGCGCGCGTGGCCATCGATGCCCTCGAGGTCGGCTTTTCGCCCGCGCGTGCCCTGGTGGGCCAGCCGGGCGCCACGATCAGCATCGTTCATCCACAGGTCCAGATGGTGCAGGACCTCTTTGGCCCGCGCCTCACCACCTTTGATCTTGTGGAAAAAGGGGACGGGACGGCTGAGGTGCGGGTGCAGGAAGGCGAGTCCGGGTTTCCCAC
>CAKTFF010000113.1 GCA_934553185.1 uncultured Devosia sp. | reverse complement strand
GGATACGTTAAACTCGATCTCTATCTCATAGTCCTTATGAACATACACGCCCTTTACAAACTGTGCGACGATCATTTCCTTTCCGCTTTTGTACCTTTCTGGATATGCCGCAGTTTGCTGTTTGCTTCCGCATTGTAATGTACTTTATTATAGAGTCACATTATTATAGAGCCACAAGAAATATCTGTGCGTTCCGCAGACCATGCCCCGTTTTTCAGTTCCTTGATTCGCGCTGCGTCAAAGTCCACACGGGGCGGGGTGTAGCATCCTATGGGATGTCAATGCACCGTGGTATGAGGCGGCGATGATGCTTCGGGCATGAGAAAACGTGCTTTTTCAAGTCCGTATATGAGCAGGGAAAGCGCTAAAAGGTCAGCACATCCCCCGGGACTTAGATTTTGTTCTATGTAACGTTTATCCAAACAGGTAAGCCGTTCGATCAATGTATCTACCGTAAGTTCCTGAAGTAATGCTTCCGCTTCTTTTCGGCACATCACAGCGGTGGTCTTGCCGCCGCGATGCACGAGATTTGTGTCCTCAACCGCTGCGATCAGGTAAAGCAGTGCGGCGGCCGAGGCATCGTTAAGAGATGCCCCGCGTTTCAGCCAGAATAACAAAGCGGGATACCCAATCTGAAAAACGGAGGGGAACCCGGCGGCGGCCTCTCCGCGCACCCCCTGAAGCTGATGCATCTGATAAAGACGAAGGCCGGCCGTATCTCCGGCAGCGCCGTTGAAATCACTTAATGCATAATGGGCTAGCTTAGCGCAGGCTGCAGAGAGTGCTTCGTGTCGGACGGGTGCGCAGAACTGCGCCTGCAACCGTCCCAGTGCCGCGCAAAGAATTGCCGCGGAAAAAATGAAGCCTTTGTGGGTGTTGATGCCGTTGGTCGCCTGAAACATAGCTGATTCAGCCTGTTGACCGGCTGAGCGCAGCGCGGCAATACGGTAGCGACCACCGAACTCCATCAGCGAAGCTCCCTCAGGCCAGGCAAAAGCTTCAGCAAAACAGGGCTTTGCAGCGCCGTGATCGTTGTGGCCAACATGCTTTAGCCCCTCCTCTTTACGTGCGGCTTTTTCGCACCAATATGGTCTAAATAGTTGCGGTCGCTCGCTGTTGCAATTGTCAGCGAGGCGGGCAGCAGCGATCTATAGCGCGCAAAAGCGCATTCCGCCGCAGGGCGAAGTTCGGAGCGACCGATGGCCAATGACGTGACAACCGCACCTTTGACCCAGCCGCTGCAGGCTGAAGCAGCGACGCCCAAGCCGCTGCAATACCTGGACCGGGCGGTCAACGCCATGCGCGATCTTGGCATCTGGCCGGACCAGCAGGGCGAGCAGCCGATCACGGGTCTTCTGAGCCAAATCACCGAGCTCGACGAGACCCGGGTGGTGCTGATCGGGCGGACGCTGAGCCAAGCGAGCGCCTTCAACGAAGTGGTGCGCGAGCAGATCGCCGCCATGAAGATCGGCGAGCGCTACGAGGATATCACCAAAGGGTTCGATTCCATCCGCGACGATGCCAAGGGCATGGTCGATCAGCTTTCCGACAACCGCATCGACATGATGGAGCGCGTTTCCAATGTGTGGATGAAGGTGAGCCGCGGGGACATCGCCACACGGTTCAATGCCATTCGCAGCACCTATCTCGATGTCACGCGTGACACCAAGGACCAGATCGACCGCGAACAGGTGATCCTCGAAGCCTATCGGGATTTCCGCAGTGCGCTCAAGCAGTCCGAAGTGATGGCGCTTGAAGTGCTGCACACCGCCGAAGGGCGGCTGGAAGAACAAAAGAACATCCTCCAGGCCGCGTCGGCTGCTGTGGCGGGCTATGCCGGCACCGTTCCGGCGGACCGGGCGCGGCTAGAGATGGAGCGCGACGAAAAGCTGCGCGACATGCAGAACGAGGAAAAGCGGTACCAGATCGCCAAGGACCTCTCGGACAATCTCACCATTTCCTACAACACGTCGGAAGTGGTGATGGCGCGGCTGATGCAGACCACCAATGCCAAGGAGCGGGTGTATCAGCAGTCGATCTCGTTTTTTTCCACCAACGAGACCGTGCTGACGGCGCTGTCGGCGTCGTTCACGGGCATGTTCGGGCTGCATGAATCCACCGAAACGCTCAATGCCATGAAGGAAGGGGTCAGCAAGTCGCTCGAAACCCTGGGCGAGATCGGCAACCGGGTGGGCGAGGAAGCGGTGCGCGCCGGCTATGGCCCGACCGTGCGGGCCGATGCGGTCAAGACGTTGGTGGATTCGGTGATCAACTTTCAGGAAAAGAGCCGCACGATCATCAACGAGATGCGCGTTGCTTCCACCCGCAACTCGGCGGAAATCCGCGATGCGGTGGAAGACGGCAAGCGCCGGCTGGCGGCCTTGGCTGCCGATGGCAACGCGCTGCTGCTCGAAACGCGGAACTGAGGTTTCGAGAACCCGGGTGAGCGCAGGCAATGAGTGACGTCCCAGCGAAAGAAGCGGCGCCCCTCGACGAGGTCATGCTGGCGATGGATGTGGTGGATACGCTGCGCCACCGGCAGGACCTGGCCACACGCGAGCTTGCCGGGGTGTCGCGCGAGCAGCAACTGATCGAAAAGCTGCGTGACATCTACCACCAGCAGGGCATCGAAGTGCCCGACCATATCCTTCGTGAAGGCGTGGCGGCGCTGAACGAACAGCGCTTTGTTTATGATCCACCCAAGCCCGGCTTTGCCCGGACCTTGGCGCGGCTTTATGTGGGCCGCAAAAGCTGGGGCAAGCCGGTGCTGGCGGCGGCCGTGGGGGCACTGGCGCTGGGCGTTGGCTATTTCGGGGTTTGGCAGCCCTATCAGAACGGGCTTGCCCAAACGGCGCAGCTGGAGCTCACCGAGGGCCTGCCGGCGCGGATGGATGCGCTGTACCAGACCATCTTTGAGGAAACCAAGGTGCAGCAGGCCGTGTTGCAGGCCGAGGCTCTGCGCAGCCGCGGTCATTCTCTTGCAGCGGAGGGCGATCGTGCTGGTGCCGAGGAGACCGTTGCGGGGCTGACGGCGCTGCGCGACCAGTTGCGGCAGCAATATACGCTGCGCGTGGTCAACCAAAACGGGGCGCAGTCGGGCTTCTGGCGCATCCCTGAGGTCAACACCGATGCCACTAATTATTACATTGTGGTGGAGGCCATCAATGCCGAGGGCGAGGCGCTGAGCCTGCCGATCCTCAGCGAGGAAACAGGCCAGAGCGAAGTGGTTTCGCGCTGGGGCCTGCGGGTGCCCGAGCGGGTTTACGACAGCATTGCCGCCGACAAGCAGAATGACGGCATCATCCAGAACAACGAAGTGGGCCGCAAGAGCGACGGCTTTCTCGATATCGAATACAGCGTGCCGGTTTTGGGCGGCGCGGTGACGCGGTGGTAAGGCGATGAGCATTCCCGGACCCCAAGCGCTGGCGAGCCTTGACGAGGCCATGCGCGACATCCGCCGCGAGGAGGAGGAGATCTCCCGCCGCCTGGCGCGTTCGGCTGAAAAGCTGGGCAAGATGCGCGAAAACGAAGCCGAGCTGTTTCGCCAGCTGGCGCAGCTGCGGCTTGATCCGGCCGTGCAAAGCGAGCTCGATGGGACCATTTCAAGTGCCGAGACCCGTGCGCGGGACATGTTCAAGGCGCATGCGCGCGACCTGAGCAGAAGCGAAGCCGAGATTGCCGAAGCTGACGCGGCCTTGGCGCGGCTGACCGCAGAGCGGAGCGAAGCGCTGGCTCATTATGGGCGGCAGCAGGCTGAGCTGCAGGCGCTTGCGGCGCGGCTTGGACCCGTGCTCACCGCAGACCCGGCCTTGAGCGAGCAAAAGCGCAAGGCGGCCGAACTGGCGGAGATTGCCGAACAGTCCATGCGGAAAACAGAACAGGCGGAAACCGATCGCGACCAAAAGGGCAAGCCTTATCGCGACGATCCGCTGTTCAGCTACCTTTGGGACAACGGCTACGGCACCTCGGCCTACAAAGGCTCCAACCTCGTGCGTTATTTCGACGGGTTGGTGGCCAATCTTGTCGGCTTCGGCAAGGCGCGGCCGAACTTTGCCATGCTCAACGAATTGCCCTTGCGCTTGCGCGAGCATGCGGAGCGGCAGATCGAAAATGCGCGGCTGGCGGAAGCGGAACTCGACCAGCTCGAAACCACCGCGATCGACAATGCCGGCGGCAAGCCGCTGCGCGACGCGATTGCGGCGGCACAGGCGCGCATCGATGCTCTGGATGATGGGATTACCCAGGCAGAGGATCGGCGCGACGCGGTGGCGCGGACGCTGGGAGAGATGTCGCAAGGGGGCAACCCAGCCTTTGAGGGGGCATTGGCCGAACTTGCCAAAGCCCTGGGCCGGGAAGACCTCCAGACGCTTCTGGCTGAAGCACGGCTGACCCGCACGGGGCAGGACGACACGATCGTTGCCCAGATCGACGATGCAAGGGCGCGCGCCAACGACGAAGAGGGCGAAGCGCGCGAGCAGACCGAGCGCCTCAAAACCCTGACGGCGCGGCGCCGGGAGCTCGAGGACATCCAGTGGGAGTTCAAAAAGCAGCGGTTCGATGATCCGCGCTCGAGCTTCCGGGACGAAAAGCTGGTGAGCGACGTGCTCAACGACTTCCTGCGCGGAGGCATTTCAGCTGCGTCTTACTGGGACCATTGGCGGCGCTCACAGAACTGGAGCAATGGCTCCACCGATTGGGGCGGCGGGCTCGGCTTGCCCAATAATGGCCGGTCTTCTGGCAATTCACCTTGGCGTCAGGGTGGCGGCAGCACGTTCAACTGGCCTGATTCAAGCTTTGGGGGCGGCAGCAAGCCACGTGGCCGCCCGGGTGGGGGTGGCTTTGGCGGCGGCTGGGGCGGTGGCATTGGAGGCGGCTTTTCCCGTCCCCGCAGCGGTTCGATCAGCCCGCCAAAGAGTGGTGGCGGCGGTGGTGGCGGCTTCAAGACGGGAGGCGGTTTCTAGCCGCCCCTAGCCTCAGCCTGCGATCAGCGGGGATTGAGCATGTTGAACATGGCTTCGCCATTGCCCGTGCGCTCGGCGAAGCGGAGCGGATGAACACGGTGGACCAGCACTTCGCCGTTTGCGGGATCGCCCGCGAGCAGGTCCATTGTTTCGTTCAAGAATTCATCGAGAGGCATGGCATGCGGATCGCTGGCCTGATGGTCACCCATAAGCGTTGTCTGCACATAGGGCGGGGCGATTTCGATCACCAATATGGTGGTGTTGCGCAACTGGTGCCGCAGCGCCTGTGAATAGGCGTGAATGGCCGCTTTGGTGGCGCTGTAGGTTGGCGTTGCAGCCATGGTGACGAAGGCAAGGCCCGAAGACACGGTGAGAACCGTGGCGCTTGGCTGGGCCAGAAGGTGCGGCAGCAGCGCTGAGGTCAGCCTGATGGGCCCCAGGAGATTTGTAGCGACGGTATCCTCGGCTGTTTGGAGGTAATCGCCGCCGACGATATCTTCGGGAACCATGATACCGGCATTGTTGAGCACCGCATTGAGCGCGGGATGATCGGCGACGACACGCGCGGCGAAAGCGCTGATGGCCGCCGGATCGGTGATGTCGAGCGTATAGGCTGCCATGCCTGGGTTGGCCCTGGTGACCTCATCAAGTGCGGCTTGCCGACGACCGGTGATGATCACCTGGTTGCCTAGGTGGTGGAAGGCTTCGGCCATGCCGCGCCCGATACCCGAGCCACCGCCGGTGACGAGAATGGTATTGCCTGTGGTCTGCATATGTCTGCTCCGTGGTTGTGTTGCCGACACATAGGCTGCATACTTTCCTCAAGTAAGTAGGCGCCCGTGAGGGACATACACACCAAACGGAGAGTAATGAGGATGTCGGAGGTTTCGGCACCACAAATTTTTCGCTGGACGGAGGGCGCGCCGGAGCCGATCGACGTTTCGCTCGATGGGCTGGTGCGCGACATCATCGGCAAGGTTGCCGACAAGTGGACCATGCTGATCCTCGAAGCGCTCAACGACCATGGCACGCTGCGCTTCACCGATGTGGGGCGAAAGGTGGGGGAGATCAGCCAGAAGATGCTGACCAAGACCCTGCGGCAGATGGAAGAGGATGGGCTGGTGGAGCGCGTGGTGCATCCGGTTATTCCACCGCATGTCGATTACAGCCTCACGCCCATGGGCCGGAGCCTGGGGGGCGCATTTTGTGGCGTGTGGATGTGGGCGGCAGAGCATCGGGAAGAGATTGAAGCAAGCCGCCGTGCCTTTGCCGAGCGGAATGCGGATAAGTAATCGCAATAGGATGCCCTATCTGGGCACGCCCTGGTTCGATACGCTCACCATGAGGGTGGTTCGACAGGCTCACCATGAGGGCTGCTTCGATTTAGCTGCGCTGCCCAAGGAGCGCTAACTGCAACGACGCGCGCCCTAGTTGGGTGCTGGCTGCGCCATCAGTTCCCAGACATTGCCTTCGGTGTCTTCGAAATAGGCGGAATAGCCCCATTCGGTTTGGGTGCCTTCGGTAATGATCGCGCCGCCGGCGACGAGGACCTTGCGCAGGATAGCGTCGACGGCTTCGGCGCTTTCGGCCTGGTGGCTGAGGACGAAGCCGGGCGTGCCCGGCACGGGCGCGTGCTTGCCGGCGGTCTGGGCGATCTGGTCGCGGCCAAACAAAACAAAGGAGATGCCGTTGGGGAAAAAGAAGGCGACATGATCCTCCCCTGCCCCGATTTCCTCATCGGTGATTTCAAACAGGCTGCGGTAGAAGCCGAACTCCCGATCAAGGTCGTCAACTCCGATG
>CAKTFF010000112.1 GCA_934553185.1 uncultured Devosia sp. | reverse complement strand
ACCTATGTCAGCGCTGCGCTCAAGCGCATCGCGGCGATCCGACCAAGCGTCTTTGAAGCACTGCAGTCGGTCACGCCCAAGCGCAAGGAAGCCCGCATCCCTTTCGGTTTGCTTGTTGAACAAGGTGTGATCGAGCCAGGGACGCAACTTTCCGACTTAACGAAACGTTACTTCGCCATGGTTCGTGCAGACGGCTCACTTGTCTCCGGCACACATCAGGGCTCAATCCACAAAGTGGGTGCTTTGGTTCAGGGTGCTGAAGCATGCAACGGGTGGACCTTCTGGCATCGCGAGCAAGATGGGCGCTCCATTCCCATCGACGATCTTCGCACGGATATTCGTGCAAAACTTGACTTGCTTTCTGCCTGATCCTGACCTCCAATCACTCAGGCTCTACTTACGGCCACCGGTTTGCCCCGGTGGCCTTTTTCTTGCCTGCATGGCGCGCTGCTTGGCTTATCATCGGCTCTTCGATGAAGGCACAAAGCAGCCGTGGCTTATCCCTGTCACGCTGACGGGAACCGCAGGAACTTCCTGCCCACTTGTGCACTGTTCCTAGCACAGCAGCCTGTTGATGCGCATGGGCTGGCAGCAGAAGGGATTTGAAGATGATCTTCCCACGTTTGGCGCTTTGCGCCCTACTTTCTTTAGGCGCCACATTGCCTGCCGTCGCACAAGATGCTCAGGCTGGAAACGACATGTCCGCTCCTTCTATGGCAGCCGAGTTGCCAGCTATTTGCATGGCGGAAAGCGACGCTGCCTCAATGCCGATGGACATGGATCATGGCGAGATGGACGCGGCCCATGCAGACCTCATGGCTGGCATGGGTGAAACCAACACGCAGATGATGAATGCCATGACTGTCGAGGATGTGGATGTCGCCTTCGTCTGTGGGATGATCCCCCATCATCAGGGAGCCATCAACATGGCCCGCGCCGAGCTTGAACATGGCGACAATCAATGGGCCAAGGACATGGCACAAAAGATCATCGACTCGCAGGAAGCCGAAATTGCCGAGATGGTGAGTTGGCTCGAAGGCGAAGGGGCAAGCGAGTAGGCTAAGCCGTGGTGAAGCCCGCCGTGGCCAGAACTTTGCGGAACAGCGTTGGCAGGGCCTCGCCTGCCAAAGCCTGCGGCTCTGCCCACCAACCGCTTGCCAGCGACGAGGCATCGGATGTGGCAGACCACACTTCAAGTTCCAGGCGGAAATGCGTGAAGACGTGGACCACCTGCCCCCGATGATGCCAATCGGCAGTCACCGGGTAGTCGGTCGGCGGTAGCTCAGCCGCCCAGTCAGAACCAGGCACTTCGGTCATGCCGCCCAGAAGGCCTTTGGCGGGGCGGCTCTGCAGGTAAACATCGCCTGCCCCATCGGTCAGAACATAGGCGTGGCCACGACGCACCGGCCGTTCGGCTTTTTGCGGTTTGACCGGGTAAAGCGTCGGCTCGCCGGTGCACGTACCGAGGCAATCGGATTGCAACGGGCACAGCATGCATAGTGCTACACGCGGCGCACAAATGGTGGCGCCCAAATCCATCATGGCCTGGGCGAAATCCCCCGCTCGCTCGGGGACCGCTGTCTGCAAGGCCGATCGCAGTTCATCCTTGGCGTCCCGCACCGGAACAGGCAGTGCATAGAAGCGTGCCAGCACCCGATCGAGATTGCCATCGAGCACGGCAACCGGTTCATCAAAGCAGATGGCTGCGATCGCTGCGCTTGTATAGGCGCCGATGCCCGGAAGCGTTTGAAGCGCTGCGGCCGTGCCGGGGAAGGCGCCGCCATGCTCGTTGACTACGGCTTGGGCACAGGCATGAAGATTGCGCGCCCGTGCATAATAGCCTAGGCCAGCCCACTCCTTGAGCACGCTATCGAGCGGCGCTGCAGCCAAGTCTTGCACCGTTGGCCAGAGCGTCGTGAAGCGGACGAAGTAGCTTTTGACCGCCGCAACCGTGGTCTGCTGCAACATCACTTCGCTGAGCCAGACACGATAGGGATCGGGTTTGATCCCTTGAGCTCGGTCGGATGGCGAAACCCGCCAGGGCAGATCCCGCGCATGCCGGTCATACCAGGCCAGTACGGCTGCGGCATCAACAGGGGCTGGGTGAGCAAGGTTCATGCAAGGAGCGATATCGCCCATGTCGGCTACACGACAAGGGGCAGTCACGCAGTGTTCAGGGCAAATCCTGGCCATACAAGGCGGGCAGATAGCTTGTTCGGCTGACCGGTTGGCGGTAATCAACGCGCATGCCCAAGGACGACCTTCCAACGCCCAAGCGGCGTAACCGCACCACCAAGATCGCCGACGTTTTGTCGGGCGCGCTTGATCCGGTGCTGAAGAAGCGCGGCTTTGCCAGCCGGGACATCATCACCCATTGGGCGGCCATGGCGCCAAGGCCGTACGACACGGTTGCCATTCCTGACAAGTTGAGCTGGCCGCGCGGTGAACGAAGCGCAGAAGGGGCAACGCTTCTGCTCCGGTGCATTCCCGGCCACGCGCTTGCCATCGCCCATGAAGGCGCAAGGATCGCGGCATCGATCAACCGGTATTTTGGTTATGTGCTGATCGCCAATGTGCGCCTTTCTCCTGAACCCTTTGTCCCCGGTGGCGCTGGCCTGGCGCAGCCTCCTGCCGAGCCCAGTCCAGGCGTGCGAGCCAAGGTGGGCGAGCAGATTGCCAAGATTGAGGACGAGCACCTGCGCGAGGCATTGCGTGTTCTTGGTCACGCGCTGGGCTCGCGGAACGGCGAGTAGCAACCGTCCAGTTGCTGCGATCGCACTGTTCACGGCGGGTTGATGCATGTGCCTACTTGCCCACACATTTGCCCTGTGTAGTGTCGCCCAACCAAAAAGGAGCGTCTGCCGTGAAAATTACCCGCCGTGATACCCTTGTTCTAGGCGCTGCTGCCTCTGTTCTGAGCCTGTGCGGCGTTGCCGGGGCTCATGCCGCCGAGGGGGACATGGTGGACGTCGCCGCGCTGATGGCGCCGGCTGGTGGCTACACCGACCACGTTTTGGGCAGCCCCGATGCGCCGGTCACGGTGATCGAATACGCGTCTCCCACCTGCCCCCATTGCGCTGACTTCTCCAACAATGTGGAGCCTGCGTTCATCGAGGCCTATGTGGACACCGGCAAAGTCCGTTTCATCCTCCGTCCGTTCCTGCGGAATGCGCTCGATGCCGCCGTGTTCCTGTTGGCCGAAGCCGCGGGCCCAACCAATTATCACAACGTCATCTCCACTTTCTTCCGCACGCAGACGGAGTGGGCAACCTCGCAGACGCCGCGCGATGCGCTCTTCACCGTCGCGTCGCAGCTGGGCTTTACCCAGGAAACTTTTGAGGCTGCATTGACGAATCAAGCGCCGTACACCGGGATGGAGGCATTGCGCGAACAGGCGCTCAATGACTTCGGCTTGGCTGGGACACCCACATTCTATGTCAATGGCAAGACCCTTACCGGTGACAAAACTCTCGAGCAGCTCGCTGCCGAGATCGACCCGCTTGTGCCTGCCGATTTCGTTCCAACCACCGGAGCGGCAACGCCCGCTGACGCAGAAGCGAGCGACGCCGTCGCTCCGGCTGCTGCCGCCACTCCCGCTGGCACCGACGCAGCCACGCCTGCCGCTGATGCAGCGGCGCCTGCCGCAGGCGCTGCACCTGCTGCCAACGCTGCCGCTCCCGCCGAGCCGGCTGCAACGCCTGCGCAGTAGTCGTCTGTTTTCCCGAGGGCCTCTGGCGCTATTCCCAAGCGTAGAGGCCCAAAGGTCTTCGCGCCCCTCCCCCTCGGTTGTGCTCCGGGGGATGTTCCAGGCCCTGCTTTCGCCGCGTGCCGCCGGCAGCACGCAGTTAAGCCAAGCAATTGGCGAAACTAACGACAAAGCGGCTCACCCAAGCTTTACATGAAGTTTTCCCGCCTGCGGCTGCATGGGTTCAAGTCCTTTTCGGACGAAATGACCCTGGTCATGGAGCCGGGCCTAACGGGTATCGTTGGCCCCAATGGCTGCGGGAAAAGCAATCTCGTTGAAGCCATGCGCTGGGTAATGGGGGAAAGCTCCTATAAGGCCATGCGCGCGTCGGGCATGGACGACGTGATCTTTTCAGGCTCGGGCAATCGGCCGGCGCGCAATTCCGCTGAAGTCACCCTGGTGCTCGACAATGCCGATCGCACCGCTCCTGCCGCGCTCAACACGGCCGATGTGCTTGAAGTCACCCGCCGGATCGAGCGCGAGGCGGGATCTGTTTATCGCGTCAATGGCCGAGAAGTACGGGCGCGTGACGTGCAATTGCTGTTTGCCGATGCCTCGACTGGCGCGCATTCGCCAGCCATGGTCCGGCAAGGCCAGATCGGGGAATTGATCGCGGCCCGCCCTACGGCACGGCGCGCGCTCCTTGAAGAAGCCGCCGGTATTTCGGGCCTTCATTCGCGTCGGCACGAAGCTGAATTGCGGCTGCGCGCCACTGAAACCAATCTCGAGCGGGTCGATGACATCATCGCGCAGATCGAGACGCAGCTCGAAACTTTGCGCCGGCAAGCGCGCCTCGCCACGCGTTACCGCGCGCTTTCAGGGGAAATCCGGCGCGCCGAGGCTACGCTGGGCCATATTCGCTGGGTCGGCGCGCGCTTCAGCGAAAAGGAGGCAGAAGCGCAGCAAGCCGTGCTGATCCGCGCGCTCGCCGATGCGACCCATGGAGAACTCGACGCGCAAAAGAAGCTCTCAGCAGCCGATGCGGCGCTACAACCTTTGCGAGAGCGCGAGGCGATCGCCGGCGCGGTGCTGCAGCGTTATACAATTCTCTCCGAACAGCTTGCCGAAGAAACCCGGCGGCAGAGCCAGCGACACGCGGAACTGGAGGATCGTTTACGCCAGCTGACCGCGGACGGCGTGCGTGAACGCGAACTGGTTGGGGAGGCTGACGCGACGCTGTCTGCCATCGGCGCAGAACAGTTGAGCCTTCAGGGTGAGGCAGGAGCGGCTCAGGGCGCCATGGCCGAAGCGCAAGCGGCGCTTGAGGCGGCGCGTCAGGCGGTGGCGGCAGCTGAAGCTTCGGCACGGCTTGCGGCGGACAGCTTGGCACAGGTGCGGGCTCGTCGCAGCCAGGCCATGCGCAGCCTCGGCGAGGCGACGACGCGTTTGGGGCGCCTCAAAACCGAGATCGCTCAGGTCGAGCGGGAGAGCCGGCAAGCCCAGGAGCGGCTCAACGGCGATCAAACGCTTTTGGCGAAGCGCAACGCTCTGGAAAGCGCGCGGGCGGCCAGTGCCGTGGCGGAAACGGAAGCGCTTGCGGCTGAAACTGCTGCTGCCGCAGCGCAAGGCAAGCTCGATGCTGCGCGTCCGCTGCTTGCCCGGATCGAAGCGGCTCTCGGCCGGCTGGAAGGCGAGGCCAGCACCCTGGGCAAGATGCTCAATAATGGCGCGAGCCTCTGGCCGGCAATCACCGATCAGATCGACGTTGCACCAGGCTATGAAACAGCGCTCGGCGCGGCGCTGGGGGATGACCTTGAAGCCAGTGCCGACGCTGGCGCGCCGCTCCACTGGTCGGCGCCAGTGGATCACCGGGACGACCCGGCCCTGCCCCAGGCCGCCGAGCCGATGTCCCGCTATGTCACGGGATCGCCGCTCCTTAAGCGCCGGCTTGACCAGATCGGCTTGATCGACGCGGCGGATGGTCCAGGCCTGCTGCATGCGCTCAAGCCCGGTCAACGTTTGGTGACGCTTGATGGCGCCGTGTGGCGCTGGGACGGACTGGTTGCGGCCGCCGATGCGCCAAGTGCGGCGGCCCAGCGCCTCGCACAACGCAATCGCCTTGCTGAACTCGATGCCGAGATCGCCGAACTGCGCAGCGAGCGCAATGCGGCGCGACGAGATATCGAGGTGCTGGACACCGACCTTAAGGCCGCGCGCCTTGCCGAACGGCAGACCCGCGAGCGGGGACGAGCTGCCCAGCACGCCATTGCTGCCGCGCAAGCCGACTTCGACAAGGCTCAGCGGCAACTCGGAGACCTGCGCGCCCGTCAGTCGGCGCTCGCCGAAGCGCAAAAACGGCTCGACATCAGCTTAGCGGAAGCGGAAGCGGCGCGTACCAGTGCCGAGCAGGCTCTGGCGGAGGCCGGCACCGAGGACGACGCACGCCAGCAATCCGAAAGGGCGGAAGCGCTGCTTGGAAACGAGCGCCAGAAGGCTGAACACCGTCGCTCGACCCTGACGCAATTGGAAACCGCAAGCCGCTTGCGCGACAGTCGCCTCTCACAATTGGAGCGTGACGCGGCAAGCTGGCGCAGGCGCCGAGAAAGCGCTGTGGCGCAGCTTTCGACCCTCCATGAAAGGTCAGGCGAGGTCAGCGCGCAACTGGCTACTCTTGCCCAGACGCCGGATGGCTTTGCCGCGCGTCGGCGTGAACTTGATGATCAGATCGAGGTGGCAAAAGGCGAGCACAAGGCTGCCGGCGACCGGCTTGCTTTGGCGCAGACCGGCTGGCGCGATGCGGATCGGGCGCTCAAGGCTGCGCATGATCGACTGGGCGAGGTGCGGGTCGAGCTGACCAGGATCGAGGAGCGGGTCAAAGGCCTTGCCGTCCAGCGCGCGCAGATCGAACGCCAGATCGAGGAAACGCTCGATATCGCTGCCAGCAAGACCCTTGAAGCATCAGGCATCCGGCCCGAGGCCGCGCTACCACAGGAGTCGGTCATTGCCCAGAAGGTTGATCGGCTGAAGGCCGAGCGCGATCGGCTTGGCGGGGTCAATCTTTCGGCCGAAAAGGAAGCTGT
>CAKTFF010000111.1 GCA_934553185.1 uncultured Devosia sp. | reverse complement strand
TGCGACGGTGAAGCCAGCGTCGATGGTGGTCACGCCTAGCGCGATCAGCTGATCGATCTGGGGGTCAGCCGTGTCGGTGGGCAGATCGGCGACGATGTTGGCAGCGGCCAGGCGCATTGTTGTTGGTATGCCGTTGAGATAGTCGGACAAGGCGAGTTCAAAGCTGGCGACGGTCGCCTGGATACGGCTCGCTGGGTTCTCGGTATCGGGCACGTCGACCGCGATGTCGCTGACTGAAAAGCCGCCAAATTCAGGGATTAGCGCGCGGGCGTTTTCAGTGAACCACGCGTCGTCCAGCGCCGCGGGCGCGGCCTGGATGGCAGCGATGGGTCCCGACAGGTCCATTTCCTCTATGGTCACATTGCCAACCGCAACGGAACCGTCGCCTTCAACGGTGACGTCCAGGCCGTCCATGGTGATGGAAGGGTAGATGCCGGGGCTCATGCCGCCCATGGACATGCCCGCAATGGTGAAGCTCATCGGCCGGTCGTTCTCGTCGACACCCGAGCAGTCCAGCCCATCGAATTCGATGGGCGAGCTTTCCAGTGCGGTGAACAGGTCTGCATACATATGGAGCATCTTGCCCACCAGTTCTGGCGAGGGGTCGTCTTCCTGAGCTTCGACCTGGTCAGCGACGGCGACCAACTCGGTCAGGGAGAAGGAGAGCGGCCGGGCCTTGAACTCGGCTGCGGTGACCGCGCCAATGGTACAGGTCAGCTCTGGCGTTTCGAGCGTTCCGCCCTCGAAGCTAAAATCGGTGTAGATGGTTTGCAGCTCGGCCTGGGGTTCAGAGTCGTCATCAACCAGGCCATATAGTCCGAGCACGCCGGCGATGTTGAAATCTGCTGCGGAAACCGTGCCGAACTGTGCGGTGCCCTCTTCGCCGCCATCGACGTCCATTCCGGCAAGCGCGATTTTGCCGGCGACCCCTGCAGTAATGTCGGTCAACACCAGATCGGTCACCGTAACGCTTGAGGCCACGGAATCGCCTTCCACGTCCATGCTGGTCTGGATGGTGATTTCGGGAATGGTGATGCTGGTGGCGGTCAGCCCGGCAAGCGCTTCGGCATTGTCCGCAAGGTTGCCGCTGAAAATGTCGCGCAGGGTTGCTTCATCGACATTGGAGTCGATGGCTTCGATATCGGGGATGGTGATGGCGACGTCCGAGTGCATGGCTTGCGCGGCGGGCGTCGTGGTCTTGGTTTTGGCCTCTTGGGCGTAAGCCGCTCCGGCCGGCAGGGCGACGCCGAGAAGGCAGGCCGTGGCCAGGAGAGCCAGGCGTCGTGAAGTGTTGTTCGACATCAGCATTGTTCCCTCGCATGCATGTGGCGGCAATTTGCGGCATCGGCTGTGTCGCCACAAGGGCGAAACAGGTCCTCAATAAACGGCGGTCAGGACTTCGTATTCGCGCGCGGCACCCGGCTGGACCTGGAACTCACGGTCGAACACCTGCTCGCCCTGCTTGGCGAGAACAACATAGTCTCCCTCGGCCAGAACGGTGGTGGGGAAGGCTCCCAGCTCGGTGAAAAGGGTGGTGCCGTCTTCGGCGTTGACGGTCCATTCCACATCCGCAATGGCCTCGCCGCCGGGTTCGGAAACCAGTTTGAAGCTGACCTGGCTGGCATGGTGGAAGAGGGTGGCGTCGGTCAACTGCCCGGGCTCGACCCGCAGGTCGGCGCGCACCACGGCGTTGATTGAACCGAAGTGGGAGACGATGTGGTAGGTGCCGGCATTAAGGGTGACGATTTCGTTGGCCCGTAATGCCTCGGCGATCAGCGCCTGCTGGTTTTCCTCGCCTTCGGTGAAGATGTCGAAACGCAGCAGATCGGGCGGGATGGCCACGTCGCCGGTCACCGCCGAGTTGAGGCGCAGGGCGCCGGCTTCAAGCACGAAAGCTTGTTCATTGCTGCCGACAGTGACCGACAGAGGCTGGCTGGTCTGGGCGCGGCCATAGGCGAGGTGAACCACATAGTCGCCCGGGGGCAGCTGAACGGTTGGCGCGCCCAGTTCGGACTTGGCAACCAGCGCCAGCTCGCCCGTGGCGTCGGGTTCGGTATCGAAGATGCGCCAGACCATGCCGTCGGGAATGGGTGCGCCGTCCTGCGTGATGCGGGCGGAAAGCGCAACGGTTTGCGGCGCCGAAGTTGCTTGGTCGATGGCGCTGGTTGCCGGGGTGGTGCCCTGCGGCGCGGCGGGCGCGCTTTCCGGATCAGGCCTGGGGCGCGGCATAGGAGGCATCTCGCCCTCGGCTTCCTGCGCCCAGGTGGGCACGGCAACAAATGGCGCGGAGCCGGACAGAGCCAGCGCGAGCAGCAGGGCTGAGGTGAAACGCGAACGCATCTGGTCTCCGGGGCGCGACAACGGGTCGGCTGAATCATTGGCGTGTTCATAGGCGCCATTTACGGAAAAGCTGTGTCACAGCGCCCAGGGGATGAAAACAGGCTCTCCCCAATTTGTCGCTCCTTCTGGCGTGTGGTTGGGTTTGCGGTTAAGGCTTTTCCGTGTTTCCGGAGCCCGAGCCATGCCTGCCAATGCTGCCCTGCGCGACTATTTTCTCACCCGCCGTTCGGTGCCCATCGCCTTTCTCCAGGAGCCCGGTCCCTCGGCTGATGAATTAGAGCAGATCCTGGCGATAGGCTTGCGCGTGCCGGACCATGGCAAGATCATGCCCTGGCGGCTGGTGGTCTTGGAGGGTGACAACCGGCGCCTGGCCGGAGAGCGGCTGGCGCAGATCGCCAAGCGGAACCAGCCGGCGCTGGACGAGGCAGGGATGGAGATCGAGCGGAACCGGTTTCTGCCTGCGCCGGTGACGATCGGCGTCATCTCCGCGCCGCAGCCGCATCCCAAAGTGCCCGAGTTCGAGCAGTTGATTTCGGCGGGCAATGTTGCGTTCAACCTGGTGCATGCGGCCCATGCCCTGGGGTTTGCGGCCAGCTGGGTGACGCGCTGGTATGCGTTCGACGCGGCTGCAGCGGCGATGCTGGGAGCCAAGGACGGCGAGCGCTTCGTGGGCTTCATCCATATCGGCACGCCAACTACGACGATTGAAGACCGGCCACGGCCTGCCTTGGCCGACAAGGTGCAGTGGTGGCAGGGTTCTTGATGGCCCCCCAAGTATGGTTAACAGAGTGTTAGCATTTCGGGGGCAGGGTGTCCGCTGATCCCGATCCAAGAGTTAAGTGCCGATGGGCGTGCAGCCGATCTCCGTTCCGCAAAGCTTGGCCTATGTGCTCAACGCGGCCGGCGACCGGAACGGGGTGGACTTCGACTATCTGCTGCAAACAGCGATTCGCGAGAGCAGCCTTGATCCGCAGGCCAAAGCCCAGACGTCATCGGCCGTGGGGCTGTTCCAGTTTCTGGAAAGTACCTGGCTGCAGGTGATGAAGCAGGAGGGTCCGCGGCTAGGATATGGCGACATCGCCGCGCAGATCGGGCAGAGTTCGGACGGCGACTTTTTCGTCAGCGATCCGCAGTCCAAGGCCGAGATCCTCAAGCTGCGCGAGGACCCGCAGGTGGCCGCGGACCTGGCGGCGGCATTCACCAAGAGCAATGGCGACTACCTCAAGAACCGCTTTGGGCGCATGCCCAGCGCGGGTGAGCTTTATATCGCTCATTTTTTGGGTGCACAGGGCGCCGAGCGCATGTTCACGGCAGGGCTGGAGAACCCCGACCAGATTGCAGCAGACCTGTTTCCCCGGCAGGCATCGGCCAATCGTGCGATCTTTTATTCAGGCGGTGAGGCGAGGACGATCCGCCAGGTCTACCAGGTGCTGGTGAGCAAGCACGAGGGTGGCGGCGCCAGTGCGCCCTTTGCCGCCCAGCAGATGGCGGGCGAGGCGCCTGTCGCCTTGCCGCCGGTGCCATCGCGGTTTTCGCCGGCAAACATGTCGTTTACCGGCTTGTTCAAGACCGAAGCCGACGCTGCGCCAGCCGATGGGGAAAGTGGCGGCGCGGCGTTCTTCACGCAGCTCTATGCTCAATAGCCACACAGCCAGGAAAAGGCCCGCTCGGCAGCCGCATCCGGAAAGCCGATACAATTTGAACTAAAAGCAAGAGGCTGCCGGAGACCGCCGTTAAGGGGGAGGCTGTGTATTGGGACACGCGAAATCAGATGGTTCGCGTGAAGAGGAGGCCCATATGCACCACCGTACCGCAGAGCATTCCGAAGGACTTCCCATTCCACGCGGGTGGATCCTGCTCGGCGCTGGAGTGACCGGCTGGGGGGTCGTTGCCGCAGCCTGGACCGCGGGATCGGCCGTGTTCAGCTTCGTGCTCTCCGCCGTATAGCACCGGTGGGCGAACGG
The DNA here is from genome assembly GCA_934553185.1 of uncultured Devosia sp. GTDB lineage: Bacteria > Pseudomonadota > Alphaproteobacteria > Rhizobiales > Devosiaceae > Devosia. Next base: position 2,522 of record CAKTFF010000111.1, on the reverse strand, counting down.
CACGCCTTATGGTGAACCGTTCCTTAAATCTTGCGCGATACTCTCTCCTGGCCAGCGGAGAGTTGTATGGTTGCGTATCAGAACTTCGAGAAGCTTTCGGGCTCAAGCGATAGCGAGGACCGCGGCAGCGCCGCTCACTTGGCCGCCCGAGCCTATCTCAACATGGCCGGCCCGGCCGATGAACACGCAGCCCTTTATGCCGCGCTGATCGGCTTTCTCGACGATCCATCCGTCAAGGTGCGGGCCGCACTGGCCTATGGCCTCCTCCATTCCAAAGACGCCCCCCGGCCGATCATGCTGGCCCTGCTGCATGACAGCGCGATCATCGCGCGTGCCGTGGTGCAGTATTCTCCCGTGCTGATCGACGCAGACCTGCTGGGCCTGATGACCTCGTTCGACACGACCATGCTGCTGGCCGCGAGCCAGCGCACAACGATCAGCACAAGGCTGGCCGCGGCCATTATCGCGCACGGGGTGGATGCGGTGACGCTGCGCATGCTGAAGCGCCATGATGTGCCGGTGGGCGACAAGGTGCTCGGCACGCTCGCGGAAACGCAGGGCGATAAGGCGGCGGTGCGCGGCGCCTTGCTGGGGCGGCCCGACCTGCCGGCAACAGCGCGGCTGCTGCTGGTGCACAAGGCTGGCGAGGCGCTGCGCAATATGCGGATCGTCAAGGGTGCCGTGGCGCCGGAACGGCTTGACCGCATCATGCGCAACAGCTGCGATACGGCCCTGTCGCTGATCGGGGAACGGGAAGCGGAGCGGCACGAGGCCGAAGACTATGCGTCAACGCTGATCCTTTCAGATCGCATCAATACGCGCATCCTGCTTCATGCCGTGGTCAGCGGGCATGTGATGTTTTTTGCCGGCTGCGTGGCCGAACTCGCGCAGACGCCGCGCTCAAAAGTCTTCACGATTCTGGAAAAAGGCAGCCGGCCGGCGCTGAACGCGCTGTTGGCGCGATGCGGGTTGGGGCAGGGGGTGCGTAACCTGCTTGTTCGGCTGGTGCTGCATGCCCGCGCAGCCGACCTGGCCGACGATGCGGCCGCGCGGCACTATGTGGTCACGGCCTTGACCGAGGAACTGATCGCCGAGCATGACGGCGTCATTCCGCCCGATCTCGAAGAAGCCTTCGCCTATCTGGGGGAGCAGAATATCCTCTTGGCCCGCAAGGCGGCGCGCGGCGTGATGGCTGCCTTTGCCCGCGATGCAGGCGACCGGCCGGGGCTGGTCGATCCAGAAGAACAGATCGCGCTGCCGGCCGCCTAGCTTGGCGACTGCGCTTTTGGTCAGTCGTAAACGAAGGCGTTGCGGATGGAGCGGAGCAGCGGCTCACCGAGATATTGCAGCATCGTGCGCTTGCCGGTGACCACGGTGACATCGGCGGGCATGCCAGGGCTCATATACATGTTGGGGTGCTTGGCCAGCTCGGTCAGCGGCACGCGGACACGCACCTGATAGTAGTATTGGCGCGTCAGCTCATCCATGGAACTGTCGGCCGCGATCTGCACGACTTCGCCATTGAGCGGCAGATTGCTGCTGGAGGAAAAGGGCGTCAGCGACACATGGGCCTGCATGCCAATGGTGACCAGGTCGATGTCGCGCGGCGCCAGTTTGGCCAGGATGATCATGTCATCGCCGAGCGGCACGATATCCATGATCGGCTCGCCAGCACGCACCACGCCACCAGGCGTCTGGTTGCGCAGGTTGAGCACGGTGCCGTCGACCGGGCTGGTGATGCTGAGGCGGTTGATGGCGTCGCCGGTGGATACCATTTCCTCGTTGATCTGGGCGATCTGGTTGTTGACGTCGGTGCTTTCGAGCGCCAGCTGATCCTGGAAGGCTTCCTGGGCCTGTAGGATCGACAGCCGGGTTTCCTCAATGCTCTGGCCAACGCGGGCGATGCGCGAGCGGTTGGCGGCAATGGCAGATTGGAGGCGGGCCTGTTCGCGCTGCAGAGCCTGTACTTCCGAACGCGAAATCAGCTGCTGCTCAAGTAGGTTGGTCTTGTCGACGAGCTCCTGGCCGATGACGTCGGACTGGCTGAGCAGGCCGGCGTTCTCGGCCTCGACGGCTTGTACTTCACTTTGCTGCTGCTCGATCTGGCGCTCGAAAATGGCTTCCTGCTGCAGCTGCGTGGTGCGGCGGATGTCGAAGAGGCGCTGCTGAGTGCGCACGAAATCGAGAATGGCGGGATCGGTCGCCTCTGCGACTTCGGCTGGCAGAGGCATGGTCTCAAGATCAAGCACATGCGCTTCAAGGCGCGCGCGCATGATCTGGAGGCGAAGCCACTGCTCGCGCCGGGCTGAAAACAGCGCCTGGGTGCGCACCGACTCGAGCACCATCAGCACGTCACCAGCTTTGACGCTCTGGCCTTCGCGCACCATCACTTCGCGGATGATGCCGCCTTCAAGATGCTGGATGACCTTGCGGCTCGTATCGGGACTGACGACGCCGCTGGCCAGGGCGCCACTCGAAAGGGGGGCCAGGGCAGCCCAGCCGCCGAAAACACCGAAGAAGGC
>CAKTFF010000110.1 GCA_934553185.1 uncultured Devosia sp. | reverse complement strand
CCATGCGCCCCGGATTGTTTGGGAAGCGCTCGGCGACCAGAGCCATCACCGCGCGCGTCACATCATCGGGCGGGAAGCGAAGAGGGCGGGGCATGAAGAGGTCGGGCTTGGCCGGCTTGCGGTTCTCGGTATCAAAGTTCCAGCGCCCGCCCAGCGGCTCACCGCTCCCATCCATCAGCAAGCCGGTACGGCGCCGCATGTCGCGGTAAAAGAACTCCATCACCCATTCGCGCTGCCCCTTGGCCCAATGGGCGAACTGCGCATGACTGGCGATAAAGCGATCGTCTTCAAGCACCGTGACGGGGCAGGGACCAAGCGCGCTCCAGCCCTGCTGAAAGCCACGCACGCGCCATTCGGCGGCTTCGGTGGTGATGATCCGCTCCGGCCTGTGCCGCGCCACGGCGCGCGCCACTTCGCCATCAAGGCTCTGCGTATTGCCCTCATCCTCCAATTGCACATAATCCACCGTCCAGCCCAGCGCGCGCAGCTCCTCGGCGAAGTGCCGCATGGCCGAAAGCACCAGCACCAGCTTCTGCTTGTGGTGCCAGGCATAGCTGGTCTCGGTGCCCACCTCGGCCATCAACACCACGGCATCGCCTTGCGTGGTCGCCTTGAGCGACGAGATGTCATGCGTCAGCTGATCGCCCAGGATCACGACGAGGTCCATATGGTTCTCCGTTTGGGCGCCACCTTAAAGCAAAACGGGCGCCCCGCAGGACGCCCGTTCAGACACATTGTTGTGGCTCACACTAGAGCGTGCGCTGCACGGTCTCGACGCGGAAGCATTCGATCTGGTCGCCGGCGCGGATGTCTTCGTAGTTCTCGAAGGCCATGCCGCATTCCTGGCCAACGGCCACTTCCTTGACTTCGTCCTTGAAGCGCTTGAGCGTCTTGAGCTTGCCCTCGTGGATAACGACGTTGTCGCGCAGGAGGCGCACACCGGCACCGCGTTCCACGATTCCCTCGGTGACCCGGCAGCCGGCGACCTTGCCGACCTTGGTTATCTGGAACACTTCCTGGATCGTGGCGTAGCCGATAAAGGTTTCGCGCCGCTCTGGCTTGAGCAGGCCGCTCATGGCGTTCTTCACGTCATCCACGAGGTCGTAGATGATGTTGTAGTAGCGGATTTCGATGCCGTCGCGCGTGGCCAGATCGGTTGCCTGCTTGTTGGCACGCACGTTGAAGCCGATCACGATGGCGTTCGAGGCCGAAGCCAGCGTCACGTCCGACTCGGTGATCCCGCCCACGGCGCTCATCAGGATCTGCGCCGACACTTCGTCGGTCGAGAGCTTGTTGAGCGAAGCCACGATCGCTTCCACCGAACCCTGCACGTCGCCCTTGATGATCAGGGGGAACTTGGCAATGCCCGCCACCTTGAGCTGATTCATCATCTGCTCGAGACTGGTCGCGCCGCCGCCGGCCGTCTTTTCACGGATGGCACGCTGGCGGTATTCGGTGACCTCGCGGGCACGCGCCTCGGTTTCCACCACCGAGAAGCGGTCGCCCGCGCTCGGCACGCCGGTAAAGCCCAGAACTTCCACCGGAATGGAGGGACCGGCTTCCTTGACCTGCTCGCCCTTGTCGTTGATCAGGGCACGCACGCGGGCAAATTCAGTGCCCGCAACCAGAATGTCGCCGACGCGCAGCGTACCGCGCTGCACCAGAACCGTCGCCACCGCGCCGCGGCCGCGATCGAGCTTGGCTTCGATCACGAGACCTTCCGCACGGCCATCACGGGCCACACGCAGCTCGAGCACTTCAGCCTGCAAGAGGATGGTTTCGAGCAGCTTGTCGAGACCGGCCTGCGTCTTGGCCGAAACTTCCACGTCCAGCACGTCGCCGCCCATCGATTCCACGAACACTTCATGCTGCAACAGCTCGGTGCGAACGCGGGTCGGATTGGCTTCGGGCTTGTCCATCTTGTTGATGGCCACGATGATCGGCACACCAGCCGCCTTGGCATGGCGGATGGATTCGATGGTCTGCGGCATCACGCCGTCATCGGCTGCCACAACCAGCACCGCGATGTCGGTCGCCTGCGCACCGCGGGCACGCATGGCGGTGAACGCTTCGTGGCCCGGCGTGTCGAGGAAGGTGATCTTGGCGCCGTTCTTTTCCACCTGATAGGCGCCGATATGCTGGGTAATGCCACCGGCTTCACCCGAAACCACATTGGCCTCGCGGATCGCGTCAAGCAGGGAGGTCTTACCGTGGTCGACGTGGCCCATAATGGTCACGACTGGCGCACGATCGGTCAGGTCCTCGGCCTTGTCATCGGCTGGGATGTCGTAGAGACCTTCTTCCACGTCCGCTTCGCTGACGCGCTTGACCGTATGGCCCAGCTCGGTTGCGATCAGTTCGGCCGTGTCGGCATCAAGGACGTCGTTGATGGTCGCCATCTGCCCCTGTGCCATCAGCATCTTGATGACGGTAACGGAGCGCTCGGCCATGCGGTTGGCGAGTTCGGCAACCGTGATGGCTTCGGGAATGGTCACTTCGCGGCTGAGCTTGGGCGCATCCTGCTGGTTGCGGCCCATCTTCTTGTCACGGCGGCGGCGCATGGCGGCAAGGGACGGACCCTTGTCGCGATCGCTTTCAGCGCCGGCATTGGTGACGGTCAGGCGGCCACGCGCATTGCCATCATCCGCCTTGCGGGTGGGACGTTCGGGCGTTGCCCGTGAGGCACGACGCGCATTTTCGAGTTCCGCCTCGGTGGTCGGCCTTGTCTGTGGCGAGCCGGTACGGACCTTGCGGCCGTCCGCTTCATTGGGACCTGCGGGCGGTACATTGCCGATCGGCGCCATGCCGGCACCGGCCGGGCGGCGTTCGCCAGGCGGACGGCCAGCCGTACCCGACGGGCGGGCACCAGGCGCGCCCGGGCGCGCACCGGCCGTGCCGGGCTTGATCAGGGCATTGGCACCGCGCTCGTTTTCGGGACGGGTATTGCCGCTTGGACGCGATTCCCCAGCCGGGCGCACCGGACGCGGCGGCTGGCCCGGACGGCCGGCAACCACGCGCACGCTGGACGGGCCGGCATTGCGCTGGGACGGGGGCGTATAGGGCTGTGCCGGCTCGGGAGCGGGCGTGGGGGCAGGAGCGGGCGCAGCCTCGGCCACCGGAGCCGGAGCTTCTGGCGCCGGAGGCGGAGCTTCAACAACAGGGGCGGGCGGCGGCGCCTCGGCCTGGCGACGGGCCTCTTCGGCCTCCTCGCGGATCTGGCGGCGGCGCGCATCCTCTTCCACGCGGCGCGCTTCTTCGGCCGCGAAACGCTGTTGGTCCTCGGCCGCGCGTGCACCGGCCAGAGCCAGGGCCTGGCGGCGAGCTTCGGCTTCTGCTGCGCTGAGGCCCAGCGGCGGGCGGCTCTGGCCCGATGCAGGACGGCTGGCAGGCGGCCGCCCGTTCTGCCCTGGCGATGCCGACGTGGGTGCCGGACGATGCGGCGCAGCTGGCGCATTGGGCTTGGGAACCAGGCGCGTGCGCTTTTCGACAACCACCGTCGAGCGCGAAGGACCACGCGACATGCCCGGACGATTGCCCAGGCCTGGGCCGCCCTTGAGTGTCAGCGTCTTCTTCGCGCCGGTGTCGTCAGTGCGCTTGTCGTCGTTATCAGCCATGTATCTCGCGTCTTTCGTCGGTGGCCTCGGGCAAAAGAACACCGTCAACCGCGGGGCGGTCGGTGTCCTGTTCCGTCGGTTTGGCAAGGAAAAGCGCCAGTCGCCTGGCTTTTTCCACTGCCGCTTGGGCTGCCGCCCCTTTTGTGAGGGCAGCATGTATCACATTTTCCAGCCCGAGTGCCAAACCCATTTGCTCCGAAGGAACTAATTCGAAATGGGGCACGTCAAAGCCGTCTATTTCTTCTTCCTGCGCCGCGTAATGCAGCGCCTTGAGCGGGCCGACCATCTTGCTGCGGCCATCGGCGGCGGCATCGGTGGCCGTGATCAGCGCGATCAATGATCCACTCTCGACCAGCGCTCGCACCTTGGTGGCGCCAAAGGTGAGTTGCCCCGCCTTGCGCGCCATGCTGAGGGCATTGAGATAACGCCCCTCAAGCCGTTGCCTGGTCAGCTCCGGCAGATCGGCGGGCACGCTGACCTCGCATTTGAGGCTGCGCGCAAACACCTTGCGCTTGACCGCCTCGGCCACGAGCTCCCGGTTGAGGCTGACCCAGACGCCCCGGCCTTCGGCCTTGGCATCGGTGTCCGGAACCAGAACCCCGTCGGGGCCGAGCACGAAGCGGATCAGCTCCGCCACGGGCTTTTCCGCCCGTGTCAAAGCGCACATCCTGGTTGTTTCTTCGCGCCGGGCCATCGGGGTCCCTCGCTTCCGAAACGGCCTAAGCCGTTGCCTCTTCGTCGGCGATCTCTTCGCCTTCGACAGCAGGCACGTCTTCCTCGTTGATCCAGCCGGCCTTGATGCGGGCCTGCATGATCATGTCTTCGGCTTCTTCGCGCGACACGGGGAAGTCCTTGAAGGTCCCCTCGAAGCGCTTGGTTTCGCCATCCTTGCGTTCGCTCCAGCCGATCAGGTCGTCGGCAGCGCAGCCGGCAAAGTCTTCCACCGTTCTGATGTCTTCCTTGCCCAGGGCCACCAGCATGGCGGCGTTGAGGCCGGCAATCTCGTAGAGGTCGTCGGACACGCCCAGCCCCTTGCGCGCTTCGTCGTGTTCGCCTTCGATCGCTGCGAGATATTCGGTCGCACGGGTCTGGATTTCGCCGGCGGTTTCTTCATCGAACCCGTCGATCGAGGCGATTTCCTCGGCGTCGATATAGGCCAGTTCCTCCACCGAGGAGAAGCCTTCCGAAGCCAATAGCTGGGCAACCATCTCGTCCACGTCAAGGGCCTGCATGAAAAGACCCGAGCGTTCGGTGAATTCTTTTTGCCGGCGTTCGCTTTCTTCCTGCTCGGTGAGAATGTCGATATCCCAGCCGATCAGCTGCGAAGCGAGGCGCACATTCTGCCCGCGGCGGCCGATGGCCAGCGACAGCTGCTCGTCGGGCACCACCACTTCGATGCGCTCGGCCTGCTCGTCGAGCACCACCTTGGCCACATCGGCCGGCTGCAGCGCCGAGACCACGAGGTCGGCAATGGTGTCGGTCCAGGGAATGATGTCGATCTTTTCGCCCTGCAGCTCGGCCACCACCGCCTGGACGCGCGAACCGCGCATACCAACGCAGGCGCCGACCGGGTCGATGGAGGAATCCGACGACGTCACGGCGATCTTGGCGCGCGACCCCGGATCGCGGGCAATCGAGCGGATGGTGATCACGCCATCATAGATTTCGGGCACTTCCTGCATGAAGAGCTTGGCCATGAACTGCGGATGGGTGCGCGACAGGAAAATCTGCGGCCCGCGCTGTTCGCGGCGCACGTCATAGACATAGGCGCGCACGCGATCGCCATAGCGGAACATTTCGCGCGGGATCAGCTCGTCGCGGCGGATAATGGCTTCGCCCCGCCCGAGATCGACGATCACATTGCCATATTCGACGCGCTTGACCGTGCCGTTGACGATCTCGCCGATGCGGTTGAAGTACTCGTCATACATGCGCTCGCGCTCGGCATCGCGCACCTTCTGGACAATCACCTGCTTGGCCGACTGCGCGGCGATGCGGCCAAATTCCATGGGCGGCAGCGGCTCGGTTAGGAAGTCGCCGACTTTGGCTTCAGGCGACTTGAGCTTGGCGTATTTCAGCTCGATCTGGCGGCTGTTTTCCTCGACCTCGTCGACGATTTCAAGAAGGCGCCACATGCGCGTTTCGCCCGAGCGCGGATTGATCTCCACCTTGATCTCGGTTTCCGCGCCGTAGCGGCCCTTGGCGGCCTTTTCCATGGCGTCCTGCATCGCCTCGATCACCACCATGCGGTCGATCGACTTTTCGCGGGCAACGGCATCTGCGATCTGCAAGAGCTCGAGGCGGTTCGCGCTAACGGCCATTTAATTCTTCTCCTTGGAGACGTCTTCGTCTTGGTCTGCGTCGTCGTCTTCTTCGTCGCTATCGACGTCGGCATATTCAACCGTTTCGGTCTCGTCGTCGTCGATCGGATGGGCTTCCTGGTCGAGCCGCGCCTTTTCCATCAAGGCATCGGTCATCACCAGCTTGGCTTCGCCAATGGTGGAAAGCAGCAGCCGATGATCGGGATCGGTGCCGCCGGGTGCATCGGGCAGGGTGATGATCACCGCGTCGTCCTCCACGGCCTTGATGAAGCCGCGGAAGCGCTTGCGCCCATTGATCATGTCGAGAAGCTCGATCTTGACCTCATGGCCCACATAGGCGGCAAAATCACGGCGGCGCACCAGCGGCCGGTCGATGCCCGGCGAGGAAACTTCGAGGTGATATTCGCGGTCGATCGGGTCTTCCACGTCCAGCACCGGCGAAAGGTCCTTGGAAAGGGTTTCGCAGTTGACGATGGTGAAGCGCGCGTTTTCGTCCTCGGCCATGATCTGCAAGGTCATGCCGTTTTCCTGGGTGATCTTGACCCGCACCAGCGAAAAGCCCAGGCCATTGGCCACCGGCTCGACGATACGGGCAATACGGGCTTCGAGCCCGGTTTCCTTGATGAAGCGTTTTTCGCTCAGATCGAAGCTCATCGGTCCTTCAGGTAATAAAAAAGAGCGGGGCCGGAAGGCGCCCACTCTGCAAAACTGCTGAGATGTTGACCGCTATATAGCGCGATAACACCTGCCGTGCAAGTGTGCGCCGCGCCGGGTCACACCCGCTCGAAACTGAAGTAGAAGCTGACCATCCGACCTTCGCGGCGCGCCTTTTGTTCGTAGCGCGTCGCTTCCCAGCCCGGATAGGGCTCGTGCCAGCCGCCCGGCTTTTCCGGCGCGAAGCGGAACAAGGGCGCGCGCAGGATATGCGCCAGCGTCCA
>CAKTFF010000109.1 GCA_934553185.1 uncultured Devosia sp. | reverse complement strand
GTCCCAGGCTTCCGGAATCTGGCTGGCTTCAAGCTTGCCGCTGACCAGGTCCTGCTCCAACTCGTAGCGCAGGATCACGTGCAGCGGGTAGGTGACCTCGTCGGCATCGACGCGGATAAAGCCGCGCTCGACGAAGTTCACTTCGTTGAGGATATCGGCAATGTCCCAGCCCGGAATGGCGTCCTCGCCCAGATGCAGATGCACCAGCGGCAGGGCCCATTGCCAGAACTCGGGACTGCGGGCGAGCTGCATCTCCACAAACAGCGACTGCGACTCGTGAATGCCCATGCCCCGCGCCTTGCCGAGCGGCCAGTGCGACCATTCTTTGGGCAGGCCTTGCTCATAAAGCGCATGACCGGTTTCGTGCAGCACGCCCATGAGGGAGCTAAGAAATTCATCGGTCCGGTAGCGCGTCGTCATGCGTACATCGGTCGGCACACCGCCACAGAAGGGGTGATGCGACACAGCGAGCGAACCATGGGTGAAATCAAAGCCCGTGCCACGCATGGCGGCCAGCCCCAGCTCACGCTGCTTTTCGATCGGAAAGGGTCCGTTCAGCACCTTGCGCGGGCGCTTGGCCAGTCGCCGTTCCTGCGCTTCGAGCGCCTCGGGCACGAAGCCCTTGAGGAAACCCTTGAGATCGTCGAACACCCCGTCGAGATCGGCCGTGCGGTTGCCCGGATCATATTGATCCATCAGCGCATCATAGGGCGCGAGCTTGAGCGCATCGGCGCGCAGTTGCGCTTCTTCCCGCACCAGCGATACGACGCCTTCCAGCGCCGGAAGGAAGCTGTCCCAGTCACCCTTGGGCCGGAGGTCGCGCCAGAGTTGTTCGGAGCGCATGGTGGCTGCGGTACGCCGCTCAACGAACTCGGTGGGCAAGCAGGTGGCGTTCACATATTGGCGCCGGAACTCCGCCAAAGCGAGTGCCTGGTCTTCGGTCTCGGGCCGTGCCGCCTCGATCCAGTCGGCGATTTCGGGCGCGGTCGCCTGCGCGTGGTACATGCCGGCCAGGTTCGACATCGCCTCGGCGCGCTTGTCGCCGCCGCCCACCGCCATATGGGTCGCTTCGTCCGCGCCCAGAATAGACAGAGCATGTTCCAGCGATTCCAGGCGGCGACCGAGTGCGTCGAGTTTTTCAAACGACATGCGTATTCCTTGTTTTGTGCTTTTGCCGCGCAGCTTCGGTCAGAATTTTGGCCAGAAGAGGCCTGCCTGCGCACGATACTGTTGATAGGCGGGGCCCATGTCGGTGCGACCCAGCAGGTTTTCCTCGAACCGGGCAGCGACGGTATAGAGCACGGCCATGGCGGCGACGGGCAGCAGCGCCCAGCCTGACCATGTGGCAATGGCCCAGCCGGCCCAGAACAGGAGATAGGACGCGTAGAACGGGTGGCGGATACGCCGATAGGGACCAAAGGTCACCAGCGAATGCGGCGGCGCGTCGTCAAAGGCGAAACGCAGTCGGGCTTTGCCCGACGCGCTGACCGCCGTCCAGAAGAGCCACAGACTTGCCGCCATAACGACAATCCCGGCAAACTGCGCGCCCAGCGGTTGAGGCAGCGACCACACAAGCCCCAGCATCACCAGGCACGAGACCAGCGCGCCGGCTGAAATAACCTGCGCGCCGCGTGACATGCGCTCGGAGGCAAAATGACCGCGCAAGGCCCAGATGTGCTGACCGAAAATCCCCAAACCCACCGCTGTCACAAGCAGATCGAAAGCAAACTCCATCGGGTAGCCACCTTTTGTTTACGGTACCGGCAAACACGATCTTAGCGGTCCCGAACTATGCTGTGCAGGTTCACGGACCAGGCTTTTCATGTTTACCACCGGTTTCACCGTTCGGGCCAAGGATACGAACATTTCGGTGCGGCAAAGCACGGGCAGGGGCATGCCGCTGGTGCTGCTGCATGGCTCAGGCGCCTCCAAGGACGTCTTCAGCCACCAATTCGACAGTTCGCTTGCCGAGATCTACCAGATCACGGCCATCGATCTGCCGGGACACGGCTTGTCGGACAATGCAGCCGATCCTGAGGAGAGTTACACAATCACGGGGATTGCCGGCACGGTGGACGCCGTGCTGTCCACCCTGGCGATCGAGAAACCCGTGGTGTTCGGCTGGTCGCTGGGCGGCCATGTCGCGATCGAGTTGGCGGCGCGAAGGCCTGACCTGCGTGGCCTGGCACTGAGCGGAACGCCGCCGGTAGGGCGCGGACCGCTGGCCAACCTGCGCGGTTTCAATGCCAGCTGGGACATGCTTCTTGTTTCGCGGGAGCACTTTTCCCTGCGCCAGGCAGAACGCTTCATGCGCCTTTGTTTCGGCGACCATGGCTCACCGGACATCCTTCGCGCCATCGAGCGCAGCGATGGCCGATTGCGCACCACATTCCTGCGCAGCCTGTTGCGCGGCGATGGCGTCGATCAACTGGGCGAGGTTTGCACAAATCGCGTGCCGCTCGCCATGATCAATGGCGCCGACGAGCCGATCGTGCGCCGCAGCTACATCGAGCATCTGCCCTATCGCAATCTGTGGCGTGGGCAATGTTCTGGCAGCAGCCAGAGCGGTTTAATCGACTGCTCCATAGCTTCCTCAAGGACATCGCCATTCTGCCCGAGCAAACGACTTTGCCTTTGGCCGCGCGCGCCTAGCAAACAAGAAAGGCGCAGCCGGGTGACTGCGCCTCTTGGCTCCTTCTGGAGCGGGAACCTCGCTGCCGATGATGGGCAACGGGTCCTGGATTAAAAGGGCAGGATGGCGTCCATGGCCTGCTGGCCATAGCGGGGCTGCTGCACATTGGTGATCTGGCCACGGCCACCATAGGAGATGCGCGCTTCGGCGATCTTGGTGGAGAGGATCGTGTTGTCGGCCTGAATGTCGGAGGGACGGACGATGCCCGCCAGGATCATGTCGCGCACCTCGAAATTGACGCGCACTTCCTGACGGCCTTCGATCACCAGGTTGCCATTGGGCAGCACCTGGGTGACCACGGCCGCAACAGAAGTTTCAAGCGACTCCGAGCGGTTCACCGAACCATTGCCGCGATTGGTCATGCCGGAGTCGAACTGCACGGCGGCCGAAGGATCGATGCTGCCCCCGCTGACGTCGTTGATGGAGGCGCCCAGAATGCCGCCAAGTCCGGCAGTGTTGGTGGCCGTGCGGCCTGACTGGGTGGTGTTGGCAATCTGGGCGCTGTCGTCGATTGTCACCAGCACGGTCAGGATATCGCCGATGCGATGAGCGCGCTCATCCTTGAAGAAGCCGCGCGCCGAGGTGCGATAGAGCGAATTGGCCTGGTAGGTGTCGGCGATCGCCTCGGGCATGGGCATGTGCACCGGCTGGTAGCCTGCGGTGGTGGTCGGGTCGGCAATGGCGGTTAGCGGCGGCGCCTGGCCGATGCTGGCGAGCTGGTCGGTGGTGGTACAGGCCACAAGGCTGGCAGCCAGCGTCAGGATGGCGGAAAGCTTGAAGAGGTTCATGGAAATGGTTCCTGACGCTAGAGGCCGGCAAGGGTGAGTGGATCGGCGCTGACTTCAACGGCGCCGGTGGAAAGGGCGGTGGCGCTGATGACGCGCTTGCTCATGAGGTTGAGCACCTGGAGCTGGCCTCCGGCAGCGGCGCCGGTGATGGCCTGCCCCTTGACCGACAGGGTCATCGGACCCTTGCGGAAGTAGATGGTGACCAGGTCGTTCTTGCCGACCGTCAGCGGAGTGGCGACATCGGCGAGGCGCAGCATCATGCCGTCGCGGCTCTGACGCAGCAGGGTCTTGCCCACCACGTCCTCGATGCGCGGCACGCCGCTGGCCTCGACATATTTCAGCGGCACCGGGCGCATGGCGACGTCGGCGGCGCTCAGCAGGGTTCCGGCAGCAACGGTGCCGACCACATGGGGCGCTTCGATCATCAGCTCGATATTGCCTGAAACGTCTAACGGCTGCGCCACGCCGGCGATGGCAAAGCGGGCGGTGAAGCCGCCGTTGCCCGGCAGGTAACGGAGCGAAACGATGCGGGCGGGCTGTTTGACTGCCTCGGCATTGACCGGGGTCACAGCGGTCGCGAACAGGGTATCGACGCTCATGCCGGCGCCCAAAATGCCGCGCTGCTTAAGGTCATCGGCGATCAAGGCCGCGAGAACGGTTTCGTCGACCACGGCAGCGGCGCGCGATACGCGGGTGCCGGTCAGGCCCTGTGCATCGAAGCTGGCGATGCCCGCCCGCTCCAGCGCTGCGTCGATGGTGGCGAGGTCGACCAGGCCGCTGGTGCCGGGCAGGGGGGAGCGAAACAGCGGCGCGTTTGCGGCGTCGCCTGCATTGTCGAACATGTCGCCGACATTGACCACTGGCGCGCTGACGGTGATGTCGGCGCGAAGCACCGGTTCGGCCCAGGCGGGTGCGGCAAGCAGCAGGCTGGCCAGGGAAACAGCAAGCAAACGGATCATCTTCACGCCCCTTAGCGCAGCTGGCTCGTGGCCTGCATCATCTCGTCGGCGCCCGAAATGACGCGGGCGTTCATTTCGTAGGCGCGCTGGGCGGCGATGAGGTCGGCGATTTCGGTGACGGAGTTGACGTTGGCCATTTCAAGATAGTTCTGCAGCAGGTTGCCCGTGCCTTCGCTGTTGGGCACGCCGACCTGGGCCGGCCCGCTCGCCGCTGTTTCCACGAACAGGTTGTCGCCCAGCGACTCGAGACCCGACTTGTTGACAAAGCGCGCCAGCTGCAACTGCCCTAGCTGGGTGGGGGTGGACTGGTTGTCGAGATAGGCGCTGACCATGCCGTCGGGAGAGATGGCGATGGACGTAGCATTGCCCGGCACGGTGATGCCCGGATCAAGGGAATAGCCGGTGGACGTCACGATCTCGCCGTCGGGCGAGCGCTCGAGCGAACCGTCGCGGGTATAGGCGGTGCGCCCATCGGGCATCTGCACCATGAAAAAGCCTTCGCCACGGATAGCAACGTCGAGTTCGCGCTCAGTGATGTTCACCGAACCTTGGCTCATCACGCGGGGCGTCGACACGGTGCGCACGCCCGAGCCGATTTCAAGGCCGGCCGGAACCATGGTGCCCTGGTCCGAGGTCTGCGAACCCGAGCGGGTCACCTGCTGGTACAGAAGATCCTCGAACTCGGCGCGCTGGCGCTTGTAGCCCGTGGTGCGCATGTTGGCGATGTTGTTGGAAATGACTTCGACATTGCGTTCTTGCGAGCTCATGCCGGTCGATGCGATGTAGAGGGCTTTCATGGCAATGGCTTCCGGTTACGCGTTGGTGTCGCCGAGGCGCTGGATGGCGGAGCGGCGCAGGTCGTCCTGCTTCTGCGCCATGCTGGCCGCCGACTCATAGGCGCGGGTGACGCGAATCATTTCGGCCATTTCGCTGACGCCCGAAACGTTGGACTTTTCCACAAAGCCCTGCATGGCAGTGGTGTTGGTTGCCGCCACCGGCGTGCCGCCCGACCACAGGTTGTTGCCATCGCGGCGCAAAGCCTGTGCATCAGCAAACTCCACGAGACGCAGGCGCCCCTTCGGGCCGGCGCTGGAACTGACCGCGCCGTCGCTGCTGATCAGGATGCCGGTTTCTTCGGGGCCAAACTGCAGCGGGCCGCCATCGCCCAGAACCGGGTTGCCATTGAGGTCAACCAGCGTTCCATTGGCGCTGAGCTGGAACGAGCCGCCCTTGGTGAAGCGCTCGCCGCCAGGCGTCTGGACGGCGAAGAAGCCTTCGCCATTAAGGGCGACATCGAGCTCGCTGCCGGTCTGCACCATGGCGCCGCCCGACAGGTCATGGATGGTGGCCCAGTCCTGCACAAAGGACAGCGGCTGGTCGGCGGTGGGGAAGTCCTGGTCGCGCGCGGTCGGCATCACATAGGACTCGAACAGAACCTGTTCGCCCTTGAAGCCGGTCGTGTTGATGTTGGCCATGTTGTTGGCCACCACGTCCATCTGCCGCTGCAGCGCGATCTGCCGTGACAGGCTGATCAGTTGCGCATTCTCGATCATCGCTGATCCCCGGAGTTCCTGTTCGGTGGCCGCCTGCTTCCAAGCCAACCGCCTCGCCATAAACACAGCAGAAACCATGCCAAAAAGAAATGCTAATTATAACAACGGCTTAGAGCTTCTGTAGCAATGCACGCCTTTGCCTACCCATGACCCCGGCGGCAAAAGCTGCCCGGCAAATTTTGCCGCTTGGTCCGGGTTTGTAACCAAACATTAACCATGCCCCGCTTAGCTGAACGGAGCGCCGGAATCGTCCGCTAGCGCCCACCATTGGCAGGTTTGCATGGCCGCTGAAGCACAGGTTGAAGCCCCGGCCAAAAAGGGCATTCCAAAGCTCTTCATCATCATCGGCGCTGCTGCCATCGTGGTGCTGCTTGGCGGCGCGGGCCTGTTTTTCTTTCTGTCATCCTCCGCGCCTGCTGCTGACGCAGAGCACGGGGAAGCCGCGGCCGATGGTCATGGTGCCGCAGCCGACGCCGCGCATACGTTTATCTTCAATCTTCCGCCCATGATCGTGAACCTCAACGATGCGGAACAGTCGGGACAATTCATCAAGCTCACCGTGGCCCTTGAAGTGGCCAACGAGGCGATGATGCTCGAAATTCAGCCGCGCATGGCCAAGGTCGTTGATGCCTTCCAGGTTTATCTGCGCGAGTTGCGCCGCTCCGATCTTGAAGGTTCGGCCGGCGTTTACCGGCTCAAGGAAGAGCTGCTGCGCCGGGTCAATGTTGCGATCTATCCCAGCCGCGTCGAAACCGTGCTGTTCAAGGAAATCCTGGTGCAGTGATGGCAGGGCCCAGCGACCAGGATAAACTCGCCGAGGATTGGGGGCTGGACGATCTGCCCGACGTTGCCCCGGCTGACGACGACATCAGCGAGGACCAGCGCGCCGCTGACGCCACAGCTGAATGGGCCGCCATGCTTGAAGGCGCCATGAGTGCCGACG
>CAKTFF010000108.1 GCA_934553185.1 uncultured Devosia sp. | reverse complement strand
CCCCATGGCCGAGCGAAAGAATGCCGCAATAGCCCCAGACCAGGTCGAGCGCGAGGGCCAGCATGGCATAGGTGAGATATTTGCCGAAAAGCGGCACGGCATAATTAGGCAGCCGCAGCGGGTGGTCAGCGGGCAGCAGCAGGTTGGAGGCGGGCACCAGGATCGCCACGGCAAGCAGGATGCCGACTATCCAGATCGCCTTGCGGTCTAGCGCGCGGAACAGGGCTTGGGTGATCATGCTTCGACCGAGCGTCCCTTGAGCGCGAAGAGGCCGCGGGGGCGGCGCTGGATAAAGAGGATGATGAGAACGAGGATGATGATCTTGCCCAATACGGCGCCGGCATAGGGCTCGATGAATTTGTTGGCGACGCCCAGCGTCAGGGCGCCCACCAGCGTGCCCCAGAGATTGCCCACGCCGCCGAATACCACGACCATGAAGCTGTCGATGATGTAGCCCTGGCCAAGGTTGGGCGACACATTGCCGATCTGGCTCAGCGCCACGCCGGCCAGCCCGGCAATCCCGGACCCCAGGCCAAAGGTCATGGCGTCAACCAGCGGCGTGCGGATCCCCATTGCCGAAGCCATGCGCCGGTTCTGAGTCACCGCTCGCATATGAAGGCCTATCGCGGTATATTTCAGCAGCGCCAGCAGCGCCAGAAACACGATCAACGCAAAGATGACGATGTAGAAGCGGTTCCAAGTGATGGCGAGCCCACCCAGTTCGAACGAGCCCGACATCCAGCTGGGATTGCCCACTTCGCGGATATTGGCGGTGAAGATGCGTTGCACGCCCTGCTGGATGATCAGCGACAGGCCCCAGGTCGCCAGCAGCGTTTCGAGCGGGCGGCCATACAGAAAGCGGATCACCCCGCGCTCGATAGCAATGCCGATCAGGGCAGTGACAAGGAAAGCCAGCGGCAGGGCAATCGCCAGCGACCAGTCAAACAGCCCCGGCGCGTTCTGGCGGATCACCTCCTGCACCACAAAGGTGGTGTAAGCGCCCAGCATCACCATTTCGCCATGCGCCATGTTGATGACGCCCATGACGCCAAAGGTGATGGCAAGGCCGATGGCGGCGAGCAGCAGCACCGAGCCGAGCGACACACCGAACCACACATTCTGCGCCACATCCCAGACCGCGCGGTCGCGCGCTAAGCCATCGATGGCCGACTGGATCGTCGGTTGAAGCTCCGCCGGCGCACCCGCCAAAGCCGTGGATAGAATATTGAGCGCGTCCCGCCCGCCGATCGCCTGCACCACAGGCACGGCGGCAGTCTTGTCCTCGATCGACGCTTCGGGGGTCTTGAGAACGATCACGGCGCGAGCGCGCTGCATGATCTGGGCGATGGCGGGGTCGGCTTCTGTTGCGATCGCGGTGTCGAGCAGTTCGAGCTGGGCTGGGTCGGCGTCGCGCAAAATCGATTGGGCAGCCGCGCGGCGAATGCCGGCGTCTTCGCTCAGCAGTGTCATCTGGCCGATGGCGGTGCGCAAAACCCGGCGCAGGCTGTTGTTGACCTTGACCTTGTCGAGGCCATCTTCGGACAGGTCGGGCAGGGCAGCGCCGGTCACCGGATCGGTGATGTCGCCCTTGCCGCCAGCCTGGGCGGTAAACACAACCTTGCCGCTGGCTTCGTCGAAGAAAAGTTCGCCCTCGAGCAGCGTTTCAAGCACCGGAACGACGCGGGCGTCACCTGTCTCGACAAGGGTGCCGATCGCGGCTTCACGATCCTTGAAGTTGCCGGGCGCCAGGGCGTCCACCAGCATGGAAAGCTCGTTATCGGCAACTTGCGCATGGGCCGATGCGGAGATGGCCAAGACGACCATACATGCAAGGATGAACCGTTTCAGATGCGTCATTGAAACCCGATCTCGTCGCTCACTCGGTGTCACCCCGGCTTCAAGCCGGATCCATCTTGAGATCTCGGGATGCACCCCGGGTCGAGCCAAGGGTGACATCGCGCATGTGGAGATCTCGGTTGGAGAGGGCGGCAAACCGCCCTCGCCGGTGTGGCTTACTGAGCCGCAGCGACGTCGCCGCCGCAGGTCTTGGTTTCGGTGTTGTAGTTGCCGCACGAGATCGGCGCGGTCCAATCGGCTTCGATCATTGCCGATTCAGGCAGGAAGTCGGACCAGGCATCGCCGGGGACGAGATCGCTCTCGCTGACGACTTCGAACTGGCCATCGGCCTGGATTTCACCGATCAGCACCGGCTTGGTGATGTGGTGGTTGGGGAGCATGGTGGCGGTGCCGCCCGTCAGGTTCGGCGTTTCGAGGCCAATGATGGCGTCGAGCACGGCATCGGTGTCGGTCGTGCCGGCCTTTTCCACGGCCTGAACCCAAAGGTTGAAGCCGATAACATGGGCTTCCATCGGGTCGTTGGTGACCTTGTCGGGGTTGTTCATGAAGGTCTGCCAAGCTTCGATGAAGGCAGCGTTTTCCGGCGTGTCAACGGACTGAAAGTAGTTCCAGGCGGCGAGATGGCCGACCAGCGGCGTCGTGTCGAAGCCGGCGAGTTCTTCCTCACCCACCGAGAAGGCGACAACCGGGATATCCTCGGCCTTGATGCCCTGGTTGGCGAGTTCCTTGTAGAAAGGAACGTTGGCGTCGCCGTTGATGGTGGAAACCACAGCGGTCTTCTTGCCGGTCGAGCCGAAGGTCTTGATGTCGGACACGATGGTCTGCCAGTCGGAATGGCCGAAAGGCGTGTAGTTGATCATGATGTCTTCCTTGGCGACACCATGGTCGAGCAGGTACTGCTCGAGGATCTTGTTGGTGGTCTGGGGATAGACATAGTCGGTGCCGGCCAGCACCCAGCGCTCGACTTCCTCGTTCTCCATCAGGTAGTCGACGGCGGGAATGGCCTGCTGGTTGGGGGCAGCGCCGGTATAGAACACGTTGCGCTGAGACTCCTCACCCTCATACTGCACGGGGTAGAAGAGGATCGAGTTCAGTTCCTCGAACACCGGCAAAACCGACTTGCGCGAAGACGAGGTCCAGCCGCCGAACACGGCAACAACATCGTTCACTTCGATCAGTTCGCGCGCCTTTTCGGCAAACAGCGGCCAGTCGGAGGCGGGATCAACAACCACGGCTTCAAGCTGCTTGCCCAAAAGGCCGCCCTTCTTGTTCTGCTCGTCGATCAGAAACAGCATCGTGTCCTTGAGCGTCGTCTCCGAAATCGCCATCGTTCCCGACAGCGAATGGAGCACGCCTACCTTGATGGTCTCGTCCTGCGCCATCACCGGAACGGCAACCGTTCCCAAAGTGATCGCTACGCCGAGCCCCAGCCCCGCAATGGTGCGGTTTATGCCTGTCATGTTTACCCTCCGGCAGATGTGTTTGTGCCGAAGAACAAATTGCAAAGCCTATGCCAGCAGTTATGCCCGCCAGCTAAGTGCTTGATTCAGTATGGTGGTGACCGATGGACGCCCGATCTTTGGACGCGGTCGCGGGCCGACTATAGCTTGAGCACTGCTGCACTTTTCATCAGCACCGAAGCGTTGTGAGTAAAAGATAGTCATGTGGAGCGCGCATCGGCGCTACATCTTCTGAGCTGCGGAACATTCGCCCGCCCATGCCGTTATGCAGCCAAACCCGGATCACTGATCCGGCGTGCCATTGGTGCCCGGCTTTGCCGGGCAGCCAAGCGGTCGGGTGACGTTGCAAAGGCTGACGCTCCTTTGCAGTGTCTCCGGTGGGGGCGTGAAACTTCGGTTTCGCGCCCCTTTTGTTTGCGCCCTAGGTCAGCACGCCGCTTTTGCGGCAATGGAAGATGATGTTGTTCGCAATACCGGCCGTGCGCCAGAGCAGGGAGCGCGCCACGAAATCCACGCCCCCCTTGATGCCGAGCGAAGGCCGGCTGGTTTCGACTTGGAGGCCATGCCGGCGCAGCGTGGCCTGCACATCCGCCATATCGTAACGGCGATAGCGGCTGTCCTTGTTGAGCAGCGACCAGATCAGCCCGGCGCGGCGATCGAGAATGTCGAAATAGAGCTGCCCGCCGGGAAGGAGGTAGGGCGCATACTTTTCCATCACCGCGTAGAAATCGACATGCTTGGTGTAGAACATGTCGTTGACGATGATGATGTCGTATTGCCGTTCCGGCTCGAACGCCATCACGTCGCATGTCTTGAAGTGCGATGGCGCGATCAGGCCTGCCTCGACCAGATCGGCATGCAGCGGCGCAAGGCAGGGATCGATATCGATGCTGTCGATGCGCCGGCAGGCGGGCGAAAGGTAGAATTCCAGAGCGAACGGCCCGCTCGCCACGTTCAGCACGGTCTTGCCCTTGAGGTGTGGCGCCAGGGTATCGCGCATGATGGCAAAGCGCCGTTCGTTGACGAAGAAGCGGATTTCGCCCACGTCACGGTCTTGAAGGTTGGCGAGGAGCAGCGCCTCGTACATGATTTCGCGTGTCAGGTCGGCCACTGCTCATCTCCCCCGTGCTTAATGATACCTTAACGGCTCGCGGTGCGTGGGGAAGAGGAGGTCTCGGTTCCTGGTTAACCGGTCAAAGGCCGGTGGTGAGGTTAAGCTGGTCCAGGACCTGGCGATCGGCCGGATCCACCATGCCGATCAGGAACTGCGTGACAAGCTGGCGAGAGTCAGCGGGCAGGGCCTCTATTGCGTCGGTGATGCGGCTGGCCTGCGTTGCCGACAGGGTCGCGAAAAGCTGCTTGCCCTTGTCGGTGGCATGCAGCAGCCGCTGACGCCGGTCAAGATGGCCAGTGCGCTGTTCCACATAGCCGTTGTCGATCAGTTGGCGCAGCACGCGCGCCAGGCTTTGCTTGGTGATCTTGAGAATATCAAGGAGGTCGGCAACCGGCATGCCGGGCCGCAGATTGACGAAATACAGCACCCGGTGATGGGCGCGGCCAAAGCCTTGTCGTTCCAGCAGGGCATCGGCGTCGCCGGTAAAATCACGATAGGCAAAGAAAAACAGCCCCATGATGTCGAGCGGCAGCGCCTCGTTCGCACCACCCGAATTTATGTCAGCCATGTTGACATTGTTTTGCCGTGCTGCCATTGTGTGCCCATCAGGAACCCTCACTGTCTTATCCCTTAGCTCAGGCGGTTTGCCAAGGGTTGGGGCCTGGGGCAATATCGGGGTTCAAGGGTCGGGCGCCAGAGGCGACACCCGTATAATAGGGAGAGAAACATGGCAGGCGTGCCCATGGACCAGCGCGAAGGCTGGATCTGGTTTGACGGCGAGTTGGTTCCTTGGCAGGACGCAAAGATTCATGTGCTGACCCATGGTCTGCATTATGCCAGCTCGGTCTTTGAGGGCGAGCGGGCCTATGGCGGGGAAATCTTTCGCTCGCGCGACCATACCGAGCGGCTGATCCGTTCGGCCAAGACCCTCGACATGCCCATGCCCTGGACCGTTGAACAGATCGAGGACGCCAAGCGTCTGGTGCTCAGCAAGAACGGCCTTGTGGACGCCTATGTGCGCCCTGTCGCCTGGCGCGGTTCGGAAGAGCTGAGCGTCCCAGCGCGCAACAACACGGTGCATCTGGCCATCGCTGCCTGGGTGTGGCCGAGCTATTTTTCGACCGAAGAAAAGCTCAAGGGCATTCGCCTGGAATGGAGCAAGTGGAAGCGTCCGAGCCCCGAAACGATTCCGTCTTCGGCAAAGGCCGCCGGCCTTTACATGATCTGCACGCTGAGCAAGGACGCGGCCATGGCCAATGGCTATGCCGATGCGCTGATGCTGGATTATCGCGGCTATGTGGCGGAAGCGACCGGCGCCAATGTGTTCTTCATCAAGGGCAAGGACATCACCACGCCGACGCCGGACTGTTTCCTCAACGGCCTGACGCGGCAAACGTTGATCGAGCTGGCCAAGCGCAACGGCTACACGGTGACCGAGCGCCACATCATGCCCGACGAGCTCAGCAACTTCGATGAGTGCTTCCTCACCGGCACCGCTGCCGAAGTGACCCCGGTCAGCGAAATCGGCGAGTTCCGATTCGTCCCCGGCGAAGGCTGCCGCACCCTGATCGACGCCTACCACGCCGAAGTGCAGCCCAAGCGCGCCGCTGCGGAATGATGTTCAGCTAGACAATCAACAAGCCGGGCCATGTGCCCGGCTTTTTAATTTTTAGATAGGGGCTGGGTGTGATCGCACCCACCGTGTCACCCCGGCCTTGAGCCGGGGCCCATCCTGAGATGTATGCTTAAACCGCTCGTTCGAGCCACCTTGCGGCTGAGCCGCGATATCGAGATGGATCCCGGCTCAAGGCCGGGATGACACCGGGGATGGTTGAAGATCGCGGGCTAGTCCCACCGCGCCCTGGCCACATCATCCTCGTTCTTGGCCTCGACCCACTTCGTGCCACTCGCCCCAGTTTCCTGCTTCCAGAACGGCGCATCGGTCTTGAGGTAATCCATCAAGAACTGCGCAGCATCGAACGCGGACTTGCGGTGAGGCGCCAAGGTCATGACCTGAACAATCGGCGCGCCGGGCAGGAGCGTGCCATAGCGGTGAATGATCGTAGCGTCGATCAGCCCAAAACGGCTTCTCGCCTCGTCGACCATGGCCGTAAGCTGGTTGATCGCCAGCTCGGGATAGCATTCCAGCGTCAGGCTGGTGATGGGGCTTTCCGTCGTGGAGCGAACAAGGCCGGTAAAGGTGACGGCAGCCCCGGCGCCCGTGCTGTTGGCCAGAAAGGCATTACTTTCAACGCCCGGATCAAAGACGGCAGCGGTGACGCGCACAGGCACCCCTCAACCCCCGGTCATGGGCGGAAACAGCGCCACAGTCTGCGCATCGACAACCGAGGCATCATGCCGGACGAGACGCGCATCCACCGCCGCCTTGATCAAGCTGCGCTTTTCGGCGGCAAGGGCAAAGGCTTCGTCGCGCTCGGCCAGCCAGTCGATCAACTCGGCCACGGTGCGCACTTCGGCCGGCGGCGACACGTCTTCCTCGCCGCGGTTGAG
>CAKTFF010000107.1 GCA_934553185.1 uncultured Devosia sp. | reverse complement strand
CCAGCATTTGTTCTGGTTTTTCGGCCACCCGGAAGTCTACATCATCTTCATTCCAGGCGTCGCTTTCGTCACCGCAATCGTTGAAACCTTTTGCCGTCGCACGATCGTCGGGCATGCCGCCATGGTGGGCTCGATCATGACGATTGCCGTTCTGGCCTTTGGATTGTGGGTGCACCACATGTTCGCGGTCGGCCTGCCGAAGCTTGGCAATTCCTTTTATACGGCCGCCAGCATGGCCATCGCGCTGCCTGCAGGCATCCAGATCTTTTGCTGGATCGCCACGATCTGGAGCGGACGACCGCGCTTCCAAACACCGCTGCTTTGGGTGACCGGATTCGTCGCAACCTTCGTGATCGGGGGCTTGTCCGGGATCATGACGGCATCGGCGCCGCTCGACCTGCAACTGACCGATACCTATTTCGTGGTTGCCCACTTCCATTACGTTCTGGTGGGCGGCGCGATCTTTCCGCTGCTTGGCGCTTTTTGTTACTGGTACCCGAAAGCCACGGGCCGGTTGATGTCGGAACGCTGGGGCAAAGTGAGTTTCGCACTGGTTGTCGGCGGCTTCAACCTTGGCTTCTTCCCCATGCATATGCTTGGCTTGATGGGTATGCCGCGCCGCATCTACACCTATGACTTACCGATGGGCTGGGCCGTCTCAACCTGGTGGCGACCGCGGGATCGGCGATCGCCATCCTTGGCGGCCTGATCTTCGTTGCGAATGCCGTCCTCAGCCTGCGGCGCGGCAAGCTCGCAGGTGCCGACCCTTGGGGCGGCACCACGCTGGAATGGGCAACCCGGTCGCCGCCGCCGCAACACAACTTCGATTACACGCCCACGGTGGACAGCCTTGCGCCGTTGTGGAGCAGGCCATCGCTGGTCGTGATGGATGGGATCGGCGTGGAGCGGCGGGAAGTCTTGATTAGCTCTGTTACTGAAGCGGAGCCGGAATACCGCCAAAAAAGCGTTCCGCCTTCGATCTGGCCGCTCATCTCTGCCTTGTTCGTATCGGCCATGTTTGTGGGCAGCATCTTTACCCCTTGGGCGCTGGTTTGGGGAACGCTGCCAATTGCCGTCGCGTTGGCGGCTTGGTTCTGGCCGCAGCGTGAGCGCAGCCGCAGCGGACCCTTGAGGCAGCGGACATGAGCAGCGAAGCGCCAACGCCGATTGTTGCCGGCAGCCTTGCCGATCTTCCCGATCATGCGGAGGGCGCGCGCCACCTCGTTTGGTGGGGCAATCTCGGTTTTATGCTGATCGAGGGGATGGGCTTTGCCCTCGCCGCCGGTGTTTACCTTTACCTTCAAAGCAGCAGCAGCGAGTGGCCTCCTGCAGGCGTTGTTCCGCCAGGGCTTGGTTGGAGCGCCGTCTTCACGGCCGGATTGTTTCTCAGCGCCCTTCCCAACCTATGGGTGTTGAAGCAGGTGAGAAACAAGAACACACGCAATGTGAGGCGCGGCGTTCTGGCGATGACCTTGATCGGCCTCCTGCTCGTCGGGCTTCGAGCGGTGGAGTTGCAGCATCTGAACATACGCTGGGACACAAACGGCTATGGCTCGGCGGTCTGGCTTCTGATGGTGCTGCACACCTCGCATGTGATCACCGATCTGGGTGACACGGCCGTGCAGGCGTTGTGGCTTTACACCCACGAAATCGGCGACGACCAGTTCGCGGATGTTGAAGACAATGCCAATTACTGGAGTTTCGTTGTTCTCACCTCGGTCCCGATCTATGGCCTGGTCTATTGGCTGCCGAGATTGAGTTGAATGGAAACACGAAACGCGGCGCGACGCTGGCTCATTGTTGCGATGGTTCTGCCGCCCTTGGCATGGATGACGTTTGAATATGGGCTGGCCGTCGCGCTCTGGCCCGCGTGCGAGCGCGTGGGCCAGGGACTGGGCCTCGCTTGGGGCGCCGGCGCCTTGTGCGCATGTTTAATAGCGGCCTTGTCTGCACAGCGTTGTATCAGACTGTCTGCCGAACGGTCCAACGGCGAGTCCGTAACTGGCTGGATTGGCAAGGTAGCACTGATCGGAAGCGGCTTCTTCGCGCTTGCGATCACCTTTCAGTCCATCGCCACACTGATCGTGCCGCCATGCGCGCAGTGAAGCTCCCGGCTCTTTTATTGTTCCTTCTGTCAGGCCTTCGCGCATGGACGTCCCAGCCAAGGCGCGCACGCCCAGCCACCATTCTACGCACTAGGGGCGG
The DNA here is from genome assembly GCA_934553185.1 of uncultured Devosia sp. Taxonomy (GTDB): domain Bacteria; phylum Pseudomonadota; class Alphaproteobacteria; order Rhizobiales; family Devosiaceae; genus Devosia. Next base: position 4,749 of record CAKTFF010000107.1, on the reverse strand, counting down.
CGCTGAATCATGCTGGGCTTCGTCATATGGTCGCCAGGCGATTCGCTGCATGCGCTGGCCGGGCTGGTGATCGCTGGGTAGGTTCTCCATTAGGTCCCTGCAAAGGAAGCTCGGCGATGACGTCTAGCCTGCGCTACCTTCTAATCCTGCTTGCAACAGGCTTCACCGCGAGCGCTGCCGCACTGGGCGTGGAGGCATGGCAGCGCGAAGACCGCAGCCGCATCTTCGCCGAAGCGGCGACTCGCGGAAACGCTGATGCAGGTAAGCAGGTGATGAAACGCTACGGTTGCGGCAGCTGCCATCAAATCCCTGGCGTTGCAGGCGCGTTCGGCAAGGTCGGCCCCTCACCCGCTCATTTCGGCAGCCGCACCGAGATTGCCGGCCATCTCGCAAACGATCCCCTAACCTGGCTTTGTGGCTCCGCACGCCACAGGCAGTCAGCCCGGGCAATGGCATGCCGAACCAAGGCGTGAGCGAGGCCGAAGCTCGTGACATGAGCGCCTATCTCTACACGCTGCGTTGAAGCAATCGACCCGTATGTGCCGCGTACCTGCCAGCAGATCAGGTAGTCGTCTTCGACAACAAGAATGCGCCTGTCTCGCAAAGGAAGAGCCGTCAAGTCTCGGTCCGTTCAGGCTTCTGTCACGGCGATCGGCTCGTCAATCGAGCAATGCACGCCGTCTGCTTTCAGTTCGCAAGTCGTTCCGCATCCAGTTGGTAAGGCAAAGCACGTTCGATGAATTCGCGTCCGTCGCCACCGCCGCGCGGACGCTCACCAACATTCGACTATCGACGACCGTTTCTCGTCTTGTCGACTCGGAAACAATCGTTCTCCTGTGACGCAGGCGAAGGCGAAGGCGGTTCAAAGCATGACCCATGCATACGTCCACTCGCGTCACTCCCGCACCACGAAGCAGACCGTCGGCAATCCACCATCTCTCCCTGTTCAGGATTGAGGAAGCGGACGCCTGTAAGCAGCCCGATCGAAACCGATCCCTGTCCAGCCATTACGGCCGCCATTCCTTGTGCTTGGAAGCGGATTCATAGGCAAAAGCCACCTTAGATCATACACGGTCATTCAATTGCCGAGTTCTGAATTTCCACCACGCTCCTCCCGCTCACTGATCTGATTTAAGCAGATTAGTCAAACGCCTACCGCTTTGCGTTGCGCCGAAACCCTTCTGGAGGCTCACGACATAAAGAGCACGGCGCCGATGATGATGGCCATTACAGCCGCGACCACCGAGCCGAACACGCTCATCACACCCTGCCGGTACAGAAAGGCGATCATGACCAACAAAGCCGGCACGGCGACGATCAAACCCCAGGCCTGGTTCATCTGTGCCTCACACCTGCCGCCCCAAGCACTGAAGTCCGGCTTGGCCGCAGCTTGTTGCGTGGAAAGCCACGAGCAGACCGCCTAGAACGAGAAGGAAAACGGCAAAGATCGTCCGCCACCCTTTGGCGTTACGGTCAATGCCGACGAAGGCGGTCAGGATCAGCCAGGCCTTCAAGCCTGCGACGGCGAAAACAGCCAAGGCCAGCCAAATCGCGGACAGCTGAGGCGCCGCAAGCGAAACAATCGCCAGCGATCCCGCTGTCAAGCTCATCAAAGCGAGCCAGGTTTTTGCGATCATGGTCATCGCGGCAGGTAGACCACTGGAAAGATCAGCACCCATAGGAGATCAAGCAGATGCCAGAAGGCCGCACTTGTATCCAAGGTTTCGAGATCCGGCTGGAAGGCCGCGATTGCCAGCAGCACGATGCCGAACACGATGTGAAGCGCGTGAAAACCGGTGATCAGAAAATAGAGCTGGAAAAAGGTGCTGGACTCGATTCCGAAGCCAGCCTCGAACACTGCGCCATACTCCGTCGCTTTGATCGCCAGAAACAGAAAGCCGAGCAAAATGGCGGCTACGAGGTGACGGCGGATCGGCAAAACGCTCCCCGCGCTGCGCGTCGCTAATGCTACAAAGGCGCCGCTGGTTAACAGCACCATGGTGTTCATGCCTGCCGTCCAAGGGTGAAGATGAGACTGTCCGACACTGAATGATCCCGGGTTCATAAAGCCTGCAACGGAAAATCCGACCAGCAAAACGGCGAACACCCCAAGTTCGCCGAGGATAAGTATCCAGATCATCGGATTGCCGGGAAGACCCCTGAACACGTCTGACCCGCTTTGATCATTTCGCGGTTCCTTGTCCGTCGTTACCAGAATGCTCTCCTGTTGCCAGCACTTCCTGCTGCCTCTTTCAAGCCCGGTTTTGGATGATCTTCTTTGCGCCAGCTCAAAGAGCGGCTCGAGTTCATCCTCTAGCTCTGACCACAGGCGGGGCGGCGGACTCCGCGTTTTCCACATGAATGGGAATGAGTGCGGATGAGGCTTCCTGCTGATGAGTGAGAGATTTACCAAAGCGGCTGCGCGCAACATCTTCTACGGAGGGTCGATATTCTTCTTCGTCACCTTTGTTGCACTCACCGGTCACACGCATTTCTACATCCGCACCACCAGCACGGACGAGTCGACGCTGACGGACAGCGTGGCGCGCGGCAAGCACGTGTGGGAGGAGAATGCCTGCATCAACTGTCACAGCCTGTTGGGTGAGGGCGCCTACTTCGCGCCGGAATTGGGCAATGTCTGGGTCCGGTACGGGGGCCGCGACGATCCGCAAAGTGCGCGCGAAGCGCTGATCGCCTGGATGCAGTCGCAGCCCAGCGGCGTGGAAGGCCGGCGGCAGATGCCGAACTTCCACTTGGACGATCAACAGCTCAACGATCTCATCGATTTCCTGGAATTCACCAGCCGCGTGAACACGCAGGGCTGGCCGCCAAACGACGCGGGCTAAGGAATAGAACCATGAAATACCCTACACAACGCGTAGCCTACTACTACTTCACAGGCGCGATGATCCTGTTCGCGCTCCAGGTCACGGTTGGCGTTGTCGCCGGCACCGTCTACGTCTTTCCGAACTTCCTGGCCGACCTCCTGCCCTTCAACATCCTACGCATGATCCACACCAACGCGCTGATTGTGTGGTTGCTGATGGGCTTCTTTGGCTGCGCTTATTACCTCGTGCCGGAAGAAGCCGAGCGTGACATCGAAAGCCCGATGCTGGCCTATATTCAACTTGGCCTGTTGATGTTCGGCGCGGTTGCCGCCGTTGTCGGATACATCTTCGGCGTGCATGAAGGCCGCGAGTTCCTCGAGCAGCCGCTATGGATCAAGATCGCAATCACCGTCGTTGCGCTGATCTTCCTGTATAACATTTCCATGACCATGCTGCGGGGCCGCAAGACCGCCATCGGCAATATCCTTTTGCTGGGGATGTGGGGCATCGCCGTGTTCTGGCTATTCTCCTTCTACAATCCAACCAACATCGCGCTGGACAAGGTTTACTGGTGGTACGTCGTTCATTTGTGGGTGGAAGGTGTCTGGGAACTGGTGATGGCCTCGGTTCTCGCCTTCCTGATGATCAAGATGACGGGCGTTGATCGCGAAGTCATCGAAAAGTGGCTTTACGCCATTGTCGGCCTGGCGCTGTTCTCCGGCCTACTCGGCACTGGTCACCATTATTATTGGATTGGCGCGCCCGGTTACTGGCAGTGGGTTGGTTCCATCTTCTCGGCTTTCGAGGTGGCGCCGTTCTTCGCCATGGTCATCTTCGCCTTTACCATGGTGTGGAAGGGCCGTCGCGACCATCCGAACCGGGCTGCCATGCTGTGGTCGCTGGGCTGCACGGTTGGCGCCTTCTTCGGCGCCGGTGTGTGGGGCTTCATGCACACGCTGTCATTCGTGAACTATTACAGCCACGGCACGCAGGTCACGGCAGCACACGGCCACCTCGCCTTCTTCGGCGCTTATGTGATGCTGAACCTCGCGATGATCAGCTATGCGATGCCTTATCTGCGCAATCGCAAGCCTTACAACCAAGTGCTCAACATGTGGAGCTTCTGGCTGATGACGTCTGGCATGGCCTTCATGACCTTCGTGCTCACCTTCGCAGGGGTGGTTCAGATTCACCTGCAGCGCGTGTTGGGTATGACCTACATGGAAGTGCAGGACCAGCTCGTCCTGTTCTACTGGATGCGTCTGGGCACCGGCGCCGTGGTTGTGATCTCCGCGCTGATGTTCCTTTACGCGGTCTTCGGACCGGCGCGTGAAGAAAGCACTGCCCGCCACAGGGCCGCCTTGCAGCCTGCCGAGTAAAACATCCCTAGTGAGCGGGCTTCGGCCCGCTCATTTTCAATGGAGCATTCCTTCATGCTGACCTCCCTGGCTTCCGTGACCACCACGCCTGCGGCTGACATTCCGTTTTACCAGCCGGTCGGGCAGGAATGCGCGATCTTCGAACAGGCTTATCGCAACCAGCTGCCGCTGTTGCTCAAAGGTCCGACGGGCTGCGGAAAAACCCGCTTCGTCGCCCACATGGCCGCCAAGCTCGGCCGGCCGCTTTACACCATATCATGCCACGACGATCTCACGGCAGCCGACCTCACCGGCCGCTATCTGCTCAAGGGCGGCGACACGGTTTGGGTGGATGGTCCGCTCACCCGCGCGGTGCGTGAAGGCGCGATCTGCTATCTCGACGAGGTCGTGGAAGCGCGCAAGGACGTGACCGTGGTGCTCCACCCCGTAACCGATGACCGCCGCACGCTTCCACTGGAACGCACGGGCGAGACCCTGCAGGCGCCGCCGGAATTCATGCTGGTTGCTTCCTACAACCCCGGCTACCAGAACGTTCTAAAGAC
>CAKTFF010000106.1 GCA_934553185.1 uncultured Devosia sp. | reverse complement strand
GCCGTGCGGATGACGATGGAGCCGCCATTGGGCATGGCGTCGCGGGCATTGACCACGAGGTTGATGATCACCTGCTCAAGCTGGACCACATCGGCGCGGACCGGCCAGATATTGCGGCCATGCTCGACCGATAGCGTGTTCTTTTCCCCGATCATGCGCTTGAGCAGGACCGTAAGGTCATCGACGATCAGCGGCAGTTCCAGCACCTGGGGACGCAGGGTCTGGCGGCGCGAGAAAGCCAGCAGCTGCCGCGTTAGGCCGGCGGCACGGTTGGCATTCTGCTTGATCTGCATCAGCTCGCCAAACGAAGGATCGCCGGGCTTGTGCTTGAGGAGCAGGAGGTCGGAGAAGCCGATGATGGCGGTCAGCAGATTGTTGAAATCGTGCGCCACGCCGCCCGCAAGCTGGCCGACGGCCTGCATCTTCTGCGACTGTGCGAACTGGGCTTCCAGCTTGCGCTGATCGGTCATGTCCAGCGCATAGACATTGACCTGCTCGGGTGAGCCGGCGCTCATTTCCGAGGCGGAGAGGTAGAGGCGAACGGCATGGTCGCCCTCGACGCTGAGAAGGGCATCGACGGGCTCGACTTCGGAGCGATGCGCCGCGGCGTCTGCGATGGCCCGGCCGAACTTGTCACGGCTCCCCTCCCCGATCAGCTCGCTGAGCGGCTGCAGTTCGAGGCTTTTTTCTTCGCCCGACCAGCGGAAGATACGGCCGAACGGGGCATTGGTGCGAATGATGCGGCCCTTGCCGTCCAGGGTCGCGATAGCGAATGGGGTATCGTTGAAGAAGCGCGAGAAGCGCACTTCGGCGGCGCGCAGCTCTTCCTCGGTATCCGGCGCATTGGACTTGTCGAGCACGAGGGTGCGCGTTTCGCCTAGTTCGCCATCGGCAAGGCGCGCCGCGCGGTGAAGCAGACGCACCGGCAGGCTGGTGCCATTGCGCCGCACGAGGTCGATATCGATGATCTCGGTGCGGATCTCGCCGTCCCCCCGGCCACGCATCAACAGCGTCGCACCGTCGCCGCGCACCAGGTCGGACAGGCCCAGATGGCCGGAATTGAATTCGGCCAGATCATAGCCCAGCCAGTCGGTGAGGGTGGAATTGAGATATTGAATGCGGCCATGCGCATCGGCCGAGAAGAAGCCGGCCGGCGAGTGGTCGAGATAGTCGATGGCGCGCTGAAGATCGCGGAAGGCGCTTTCGGTGTTTTCGCGGTCGCGGGTAATGTCTTCCACCGACCAGATCACCAGCGGTTTGCTGGCTTCATCGGACTCGGGGAGCGGGCGGACGCCGACACGGTACCAGAACGGCTTGGTGCTGTCGGCCTGCGAACCGCCAAGGCCACCCACGAGGCGGATGTCCTCCACAGCTGCCCGCCCGTCCTTGGCGGCGCGCGACAGCCGGTAGATCGATTCGATGGCATCGGCCTGACCGGCGAAAAGACGCGGCACGCCGACCGGAACGCCATTGGTCAGTGCGCCCGAAAAGCTGCCATAATGCGCGTTGACATAGGAGATCTTGCCTTCGCGATCGGCCACCACGGCGCCAAAGGGCAGGCTGTCAACCACGGCATTGGAGATGGTCCGCCGGTCTTCGCCGCTCGCGACGCGGAACAGGCCCGCGGCCAGTCCGAACAGGCAGAATACGCCCACGACGGCGAGGATCCCGACAAAGGTCATCACCAGGTCGGCCGGGATCTGCTCGCCGAACAGCGAGAAGACGACGGCGATCAGCACCAGAGTGACGCTCAGCACAACAACGCGCCACAGGCCTGCGCTGCTGCGGCCTCCGGCAATCAGTGGATCGGGGTAGCTGTCCTCGCGCAGCGGCGTCGATGCCATGCTCAATATGCTCCGTAGCCGGTGAGCCCTGGCCGAATCAGGCCCTGACTATGGTCTAGCAAATGACCCTAGGCTGCGGGAGGGTGGTCGGCGTTTTCCTTGGCCCCTGTGGCGCGTTTACCGGGACGTGCACAAGCGCCGCCTCGGGGGCGGTTGCGTGGACGGACGGACCCCGAGACGGCGAATGCCTCGTTGAAATAGTTTTTGGTGAGACAAGCACTGTCCCGGGGCTGCCGGTTTTTGGAACAGACTGGAATCGCGCTTTCGGATCGCTCGTCCTAGGCGGCCAGTCTCGAACCTGAGGGAGACAGCGACGTCCCCTCCCGACACCCTCCGGCCACTGGTCGCTGCAGCGCCGCCGTATCCCGGAAGGTGAGGTGATTATGGGGGTGGTTTGGTGGGTGGGGATAAGTTTGGAGACGTTTCCCGAATGCAAGGCTCACGGTGGATGCCACCCGGCCTGACCCGAGGGTCTTTCGTCACGTGTGCCGAGGGAGAGTGGCCCTCGGGTCGAGCCCGAGGGAAGCGGCTGTGGGTGGGAGAGATTGGGGGATCAGCAAAGGGCGGAATGGAGAGGCGTGCCTGGGGGCAAAGAAGCCTATTGAGGAGACTCTTGGCGTCTCGCCCCGGCCACCAATCCTGCCCTACGCGCCGCTCGACTTCCAGCCGGCGCCGCGTTTGAGGCGCATGACGAAGCCGATCACTTCGGCAACGGCCTGGAAGTGTTCGCCCGGAATGGCTTCGCCGATATCGACGCTGGCAAAGAGCGCTCGAGCCAGAGGCGGGTTTTCGACAATGGACACGTCGTGCTCCTTGGCCAATTCGCGGATGCGGAAGGCGACGGCGTCGGCGCCCTTGGCGACACAAAGAGGGGCTTTCATGCCCTTTTCGTATTTGAGTGCCACGGCAAAGTGGGTCGGGTTGGTGATGACGACCGTGGCATCGGGCACTGCCGCCATCATGCGCTGACGGGAGCGTTCCTGCCGCAGCTGGCGCAGCTTGCCCTTGATGTGAGGGTCGCCCTCCATCTGCTTGTATTCGTCGCGCGTTTCCTGAACCGTCATCATCAGCTTCTTCCACCACTTCTGGCGGACATAGAAGTAGTCGGCGGCGGCGATAATCGTCACCACGGCCAGCACGGACATGAAGATCTTGATCCCGATCTCCTGGAAATCGGCCAGGATAATCAGCGGGTCAGCCGTCATCATGGTGTCGAGCCGGTCGCGCTCGGGCCAGACGACCATGACGACGACAGTGCCGACAATACCGATCTTGAGGAGGCCCTTGCCGAAGTTGATCAGCGATTCGCTCGAGAAGAGACGCTTCGCTCCGGCCAAGGGCGAGACCTTGGAAAAGCGTGGCGTCACCGGATCAAACGACATCAGCGGGCGATGCTGGATCAGGTTTGCGAGGATTGCGCAGGTCGACAGCACAACCAGTGGCACCAGCACGGTACCCACGATCGTCAGCGCCAGATTGTTGAAGAAGGCACCAAAGCCCGGCCCCCCCAGCTCGAACTGGTCGGCGTTCATCAGCAGGACCTTGAGCGAGGTCGACAGGTTCGCGGCAATGCCCGGCGCCATCATGGCGAAAACGGCAGTCGATCCGAGCAGCATGAACCAGGTGACCACTTCCTGGCTCTTGGCGACATCGCCCTTCTGGTGCGCGTCATCGAGCTTTTTTTGCGAAGGGTCTTCTGTTTTGGCGTCGTTCTCGGGGGCCTCGTCGCTCATCTGGGCACCGAGCCTATAGCAAAGATCCCCGGAGACCTCATGGTGAGCCTGTCGAACCACGAGGTCGAGCGAGTGGAGACTTGGGTGCCACGACCTCGTCCTTCGACGGGCTCAGGATGAGGTCTACTGAGGGGGCGCGAATAATCGTCCATCCTCAACCCCTCCACATCGCCAGGTGCGCTTCGAAGTGGCTGAGATACCAGCCCATCATCATGGTCAGCAGCAGGGCAAACAGCACCAGGCCCAGGATGATGTTGGCCGGCATGAGAACAAAGAACACCTGCATGGCAGGCATCAGCTTCGCCAGGATGCCGGCGCCTAAATTGAACACCAAGCCGAAGACGATAAAGGGCGCCGACATCTGCACGCCGACACTGAAGGCGCCGGCAACGGTGCGGATGGCGAGTTGCGCCGCGTCATCGAACATCAGCGGCGCATCAAGGGGAAACACCATGTAGCTGTCATAGGTGGCAGCAAGCGCCATGTGATGCAGGTCGGTGGCAAAGATCAGCACAATGCCCAAGAAGCTGAGGAAGCTGCCGAACACGGCGCCCTGAACACCCGTCTGGGTCGGGTCGGCAGCCATGGCGCTGGAAAGGCCTGTCTGAAAGGCGATGACGGCGCCGGCGACCTGCGTTGCCATCACCGTGATGCGCGCGATGGCCCCCAGCATCAAGCCGATCGCCAGTTCATGGAAGATCAGCCCCACAATGGCGATGATGTCGGCGGGCATGGCGGGCAGTTGCGCTGAAAGCAGCGGATAAACCACCAGCGTAAAGGCCAGAGCAAAACTCAGCCGCATGCGGGCCGGGATCATGTCCTCGCCCAAGGCGGGCATCAGCATGAGGATGGCGCCGATGCGCGTGAACAGCAGGATAAAGAGAAAGGCGGTGTTGGGCAGCCAGTCGAGCCCGATCGTCATCGATCAGCCGCCAACGATGATCATGTCGACCACGCGGTTCATGTAGCCGCCCATTGTGGCGCCGATAAACGGCAGGGTCAGCAGCATGGTAACAAAGATGGCGATGATCTTTGGCACAAACACCAGCGTTTGTTCCTGGATCTGCGTCAGCGCCTGGAACAGGGCGATCACCACGCCGATCACGAGGCCGACGATCATCATGGGCGCCGATACGATGATCAGCGTCCAGATGCCGTCACTGGCAATGTCGAGCACTTCTGCGCCGGTCATGGGTTACTTCGAATCATGGTGTGGTTGCTTATGTTTAACATAGTGCCACGCCCTCGTGGTTCGACAGGCTCACCATGAGGGCTGTTTAGAGATCGAGCTTTCAGCAGTCCTCATGGTGAGGTGCGAGCGAAGCGAGCCTCGAACCACGAGGTCGTGCCACTAGATCGGCATGCGCATGATTTCTTCGTAGGCCGAGATCACCCGGTCGCGCACGGTGACCATGGATTCGATGGCCATTTCGGTTTCGCTGAGAGCGGTCACCATGTCCACGACGTTGGCCTTGCCGTTGACCATGTCGATGGCCATGGCGTCGCTGGTGCGACCGGCATCAACGACGCCCTGCACCTGCTGGGCCAGGAGATCGGCGAAGTTGCCCCCCTGCCCGCCACCGGCAAGCGCGGTCAGGTCCGTGCTGGGCTTGGCGGCCTGGTTGATCAGGCGGCTGGCATTGCCATAGGCGGCGGCTGCGGCGTTGAAGGGCATGCTGATGGCCATGACGTGATCCTAGATGTTTTCAGCCGCGCAGGATGTCGAGCGTGCGCCCGAGCATCTGCCGCGTGACGGAAACGACGTTGAGATTGGCTTCGTAAGTGCGCTGGGCTTCGCGCATATCCATCGACTCGATCAGCGGATTGACGTTCGGATATTGGACATAGCCATTGGCATCGGCAGCCGGATGGCCGGGCTCGAAGCGGGAAGAAAAGTCGCTCATGTCATAGGCGAGCTTGCCCACTTCCACGACTTTGCCGCCGATCTCGCGGTCGAAGGCCGCCTCGAAGGTGGGAATACGGCGGCGGTACGGCTCTTCGCCGGGTGCCTTGCCGGCCGAATCGGTGTTGGCCAGGTTTTCGGCGATGACGCGCATGCGCGCGGTCTGAGCATGCATGCCAGTGGCGGCGATGCGGAGCGAAGCATTGAAGTCCATCGCGCTTCCTCCTTAACCCTGCTTGCCCATGGCGGTGCGCAGGATCTTGATCGATTTCTGGTAGAGCCCGGTGACGGCCTGATAGTCCATCATGTTGGTGGTCACCTTCATCATCTCGTCTTCGAGGGTGACGCCGTTGCCTTCCGGCGTGATCTCGAAATTGGCCATGCGCTGCGCGCCAAAGGCACTGCCCTCGCTGCTCGACACGGCGAAGTGGAGCGGCTGGGTGGCCGAGGTGGTCAGCGTGGCGCTCGAGAATGCGCCGGCCTGTTGCGCGAAGTCGTACTGCGCCAGGTCGCGGCCGCGATAGCCGGGCGTTTCGGCATTTGCGACGTTTTCGGCGAGCAGCCCCTGCCGGCTCTGGTGCCAGCGCATCTTGTCGGAAAGCGCGGTAAACACCGGCATGTTCATCAGGCCCATCGGCCGGCATCCTTGATGGCTGTGCGATGGGCAAATCTTGCCGGTCTATGGTTAAACAACCGTTAATTCGCCCTTCCGCGGGCTGCTTTCGCCTCGCATTCTGCACATTTGCGCTTCGAGGATAGGCAATATATGCCGTCACCATTGCGACGCAGCGTTTGGAGCCACAATGAACTTCCTCACCAGCCTATTTGGCGACTCTGGCAATTCTCTGCTGACGGCAGCCTTTGCCCTGGGCGCCGTCCTTGTGGCCATTGTGCTGGTCCTTTGGGTGATCAAGGCGCTGTCGCGCGCTTCGGGCAATGTTGCCCGAGGGCGCAACCGGCGGCTGGCTGTGGTGGATTCGCTGGCGCTCGACCCCAAGCGGCAATTGCTGATCATCCGCCGCGACAATGTCGAACACCTGATTCTGACCGGCGGCCCGCAGGATGTGGTGGTGGAAACCGGCATCCCCGTCGAGGAGCAGGCCACGGTGCCCCAGCCTTCCCGCCGGCCCATCCCAATGGTGGCGGCGCGTAAGCCGGCTCCGGCCAAGGCTGCTCCGCCGGTGGCGCCGCCTGTTGCTTCGCCGGTCGCCCCTGCGGGAGAAACGGCAATTGAGCGCTTGCGCGAGATGGGGCAACCAACGGACAAGAAGGCCCATCTGTCGCTGCGCCATACCGGCCTACTTCGCCCCATCGGCGGCGCGGCCGGTCCGCTCGCGGCGGAAAACGGCACCGCCGGCATCGCGGCGGGCAGCGACTCAGCTAGACAGGGCATGTTGCGACGCGATGCGGAAGGCGCCGATCTTGCGGAAGATGGCAGCGGGACAACCCGGAACTAGGATGCCGCTAACCACGCGTTTGCGCCGCCATGCCCCGGCCGCGGCGCTGCTTGCC
>CAKTFF010000105.1 GCA_934553185.1 uncultured Devosia sp. | reverse complement strand
GCGCCCGGGCAAATCTTGTTAATCGCTCAAGTTCTTGCCGCTAATTTCCACCGCGCACAGGTTAAGGGTTCCCGTTGCGTATAGTGCTGAGAACATCGCGATGGGCACTTCTGGCGCGCCGCCTGGGCAGCGTCGCCGTTCCGCTCGTCTTCATCTCCGTCATGCTCCACCGCATGCGCCTGATCACTGGCGATGTGTTCGCCGTTGCGGCGGTTGTGGCCGGCGTTGTCTCGCTCCTTGCGGTGTTGTCCGGCATCGTGGCGCTGCGCAGCCTTTGGCAGAGCGGCGACCAAGGCTGGAGCCATGCCTTTGCCGGACTGTTCCTCGGCCTCGTCTGCCTTATACCCTTCGGCTGGTACGCCAATCTCGCGCGCCTCTATCCCCCGGTCACCGACATCGCCACCACCGATCGGGCGCTTCTGCCGCTGGTCTTCGAGCCGGGCACCCAGGCCATGCCGCCACCCCGCCTTCTGTCGCCGCAAGCCATGGCCGAGACATTCCCCGATGTGGCGACCCGCACCTATCCGCTGGGCGTTTCCCCCACCTTCGCCCTGGTCGAGGCTCTGGCTCGTGAGAATGGCTGGGACATCCGCCTCCTGCGCCAGCCCGGCTCATTCGGCCAGATCAACGGGCAGGTCATGACCCCTCCCGGCTGGCGCGAAGAGGCCGTGGTGCGTGTCACGGGCACCGCCGAAACAGCCAGTGTCGACATGCGCTCCGCCTCGCTTCACGCCACCCACGATTTTGGCTCCAACGGCCAGCGCATCGAGACCTTCCTCTCCGCGCTCGACGACGCCGTCACCGCGCTCCTCCGCGACAATCCCGCTGCCAACCAGCCCATCGAACCCGAGCCCGAGCCCGTGCCTGAGGCAGAGCCGCCCACCCAATAACCAAACGCCATGAGGGATTTCCCGGAACGGCGGTGCCGCTTTGCCCAGCGGGCCTAGCAAGCCAGGAAGCGTATTTTCCGCTTCGCCAATCAGCCCTACTTACCGAGTGGCGACCTTTCCGGCTCCGCCGCGATCCGCATCCCCAGCAACCCCCGGCGCACATTCAGCAAACCCAGTGCCTCCAGATACTCCACATGCGCCGTGATGGTCATGCGCGCCGCCCGCCGAACGGCGAAGGCCTGCTTAGGATAAATCCGCTCCACGACCGCACCGATCGTGCTTGCACCCGACCGCACCGCTTCGAGCACCTGCTCATTGCGCATCTGCCGATGACCCCGCAGCGCCCTTGCATAGGCCGGACCATCCTCGATCGGCCCGCCATGGCCGGGCAGAAACAGTTTCGTGGGCAGCGCGATCACCTTGTCGAGCGAAGCGAAGTAGTCGCGCATCGACCCATCCGGCACCGCGACCAACGTGGAATTCCACCCCATCACATGGTCGCCACTGAGCAGCACCTCTCCCGCTTCGAACGCCAGATGGTTGCGGCAATGGCCCGGCGTGGCGTGAACCACCAGCGGGAGATCGCCCGCGAGGATCTGCTCCCCATCGGCAAGCACGCGGTCGGGCACCAGCGCCCAGTCGCATGAGCGCTCAAGCCTGTTGCGCTCCCAACGCCGCAGCGGCCGCGAAAGCCGATGCTGCCCCCCGAACCAGAGCGGCGCTCCCAGTTCTCGCGCCAGGCGCCCGGCAAGCGCACTGTGGTCGCGATGCGTATGGGTGAGGATGATCGCACTCACCTCGCGCCCACCGATCGCCCGCAACAAGGCTTGCCGATGCTGCTCATCGTCGGGACCTGGGTCCAGCACCGCCACGGTGCTATCGCCCAGCAGGTAAGCATTGGTGCCCGTGAACGTATAGGCACTCCGATTGGGCGCGGTGACCCGCACGGTCCCCGGCGCGACCGGAACGGGCTGGCCCGTTTGCGGGTCGAAGTCTTGGTTGAACACCTGCGGCGGAAACGGTTGTGCCATTGCACTCACTTTGGCGAGAGACTAAAGATGAACCCGATTTGAACGGCTGTTTGCCTCGTGCGATGACGGCCCAATCTTTAGCATGGAAGGTATGAAATGGCCGTGACTTTGACCACGCCCAACACGCTGCTCGGCATGTTCCAGCCGCGAGGCGACGCTGCCAAACTGGCCACCAATCTTGCCACGGTCGTTCTTGGCACGCTGCTGATCACCCTCTGCGCCAAGATCAACGTTCCGGTCTGGCCCGTGCCCGTGACCCTGCAGGGCTTTGCCATCGCTGCGCTCGCCGCCGCCTTCGGCATGCGCATCGGCGTCGCGACCGTTGGTCTCTACCTCCTTGAGGGAGCGCTCGGTCTGCCCGTCTTCGCCACCGGCGGTGGGCTTGTGTATCTCGTCGGCCCCACGGGCGGGTTCCTGCTTGGCTTCCTGGCCATGGCAGCCATTATCGGCTTTGCCGCCGATCGCGGTGCGTCTGGCAAGCCGCTGACGATGTTTGCCGCCATGCTGGCCGGCGACGCAGCGCTTTTTGCCTTTGGTTTTGCCTGGCTGCTCCTGATGTCCGGCAATGCCGGCTGGATCGACCAGAACAATGTCGTCGCCTCGGCCTTTGCCGGTGCCGTCGCGCCCTTCATCATCTGGGACGCGCTCAAGATGGCCCTGGCCGCACTGACCGTCACCGGCGCCTGGGCAATGTTCGGCCGCCGCTAAGCCGCAAGACCACATCCACGAAAAGGCCGGCTTTCGAGCCGGCTTTTTTGTATCCCGCAACGAGCAGAGCGCGTCAGCAAACCCCATCGCAGCGATCAAGCTGCGCGAACTGACAACAGTGGCTCGTGAAACGGGGAAGTGGCTGGGGTGCTAGGATTCGAACCTAGGAATGCCGGTACCAAAAACCGGTGCCTTACCACTTGGCGACACCCCAACGTGGCGCGGTTCCTACACGGTTTGCCCCCGCTCCGCAACACGCTCAAAGGAGGCGATTTTTTCGCCCATTGTGGAGCTTGAACGCGCCCGCAAGCGCAGCTATAAACCCGGCCATTGCACGAGGGTCTGCCTGGCACGCCCTTGCACGCAACCTGACGGAGTATAGCGCAGCCTGGTAGCGCACCTGCTTCGGGAGCAGGGGGTCGAGTGTTCGAATCACTCTACTCCGACCAACAAAACGGGCGCCTCCACTTCTGGACGGCGCCCGTTCTTTTTCCACTCACGACAGCAGTGACGTCACCGCCAAATGGCAAAGGGGCGAAACTCGCCCCTTGCTGGTCCGGCCAGAGCCGGAGCACGAAGCTCCAGCTGCTTACTTGTCGCCGTTCTGCCCATTGGCATTGCCGTTGACGCCGCCCTCATACATTTTCAGCGTCGCCTCGATGTCTTCGAGGTGAATTGCGAAACCCTGTTCCACGGCCTCTGCCTGGCGGCGCAGGTGATCGCGGCGCGAAATCAGCTCGAAGCGTTCGCTCTCAAGTTCCTTGATCGCGAGATCGAAACGGTCGCGATGGGTCGACAAGCGCTGCACCATGGGTGCCGACTGCTTTGCCGCTTCGATCAGCTTTGCTTCTGCTTCATGATGAGCCGCATCGACGATCTTCAGATCAGTTTTGGCGCGTACCACCATCGAAATCTTCCTTCACGTTGGCCGATCACAGGAGGATCGGAGAATTGATCTATCTGGGGATAAACACCGCTGCAGAGGAAATGAAAAGTATTTACGGGCGTTTAGCTTAACCCCCAAGGTTAATGGAACGCAGACGGCCGCTCTGCGAAGGCGCCATTGCGAGACGCGCGCGTGATGAACCCGCACAAATCATCCGAAGTCAAAGACGAACCATTTGGGAGATGGTTGACGCGCAGTTAAGGGCAATCATCGCATTCGCATCGATATGGAAAAGGGTGCAGGGCAGCACTCTTGCCCAATGCGGGGGATGGTGCCTCACTCACCGGCAGTGCACTGTCGTCGAACCGTCAAATACCCGTCACCCAAGTGTCAATCAGCATTGCTAGGCAGCCCGCGCTCACAAACGAGCCGGTAGGTCGTCCTGCCGTCCTTAGACATGCAGGAGAGACCACATGGTTCGCCTATCCCTTGCGGCGCTGACCCTCGCGCTGACATCCAGCACCGCCTTTGCCCAGACCGAAATCAGCTGGTGGCATTCCATGGGCGGCGAGCTCGGCGAGCGCCTTGAAGCCATTGCCGCCGACTTCAACGCTTCCCAGACCGACTATGTGGTCGTCCCGTCCTATCGTGGCGAATACGAGGAATCGATGGTCAGCACCATCGCGGCCTTCCGCGCCGGCGAACAGCCGCACCTGGTTCAGGTCTATGAAGTGGGCACCGGCACCATGATGGCCGCCAAGGGCGCCGTTTACCCGGTCTACCAGCTGATGGCCGACCACGGCTCGAACTTCGACCCCTCCGCCTTCCTTCCGGTTGTCACCGGCTACTACACCGACACCGAAGGCAACATGCTCTCGATGCCGTTCAATTCCTCGACCCCCATCCTTTACTACAACAAGGACGTTTTCGAGGCAGCCGGCCTCGATCCCGAAGTGGCGCCCAAGACCTGGGAAGAGATCGAAGCTTCCGGCAAGCAGATCATCGAAGCCGATGCTGCGACCTGCGGTTTCACCATGGGTTATGCCGCAACCTGGCTAGGCACCGAGAACCTGTCGGCCTTGCACAACGTCGCCTATGGCACGCTTGAAAACGGCTTTGGCGGTCTTGCCTCCGAGCTGACCTTCAACCACCCGCTTGCCGCCCGCCTTTGGGACAAGCTGGCCGAGTGGCAGAACAATGGCGTGTTCTCCTATGGTGGCCCCGCCGGCGGCCCGGACACCGCGCCCAAGTTCTACGCTCAGGATTGCGCCATCTATATGGGCTCTTCTGCGTCCCGCGCTGGTGTGATCGCCAACGCAACCGAGTTCGAAGTCGGCTTCGGCATGCTGCCCACCTTTGCCGATGTGGAAGGCGCGCCGCAGAACTCGATCATCGGTGGCGCCACCCTGTGGACCCTCACCGGCCATGAAGATGCCGAATACGAAGGCGTTGCCCAGTTCCTGACCTATCTGTCGTCGCCCGAAGTGCAGGCTGCATGGCACCAGGCAACCGGCTACCTCCCCGTCACCCAGGCAGCCTACGAGCTCAGCCAGGAACAGGGCTATTACGAGAACAATCCCGGCGCCGACATTGCCATCCGTCAGATCAACCTCAACCCGCCCACCGAAAACAGCAAGGGCCTGCGCTATGGCAACATGCCCCAGCTCCGCGTCGTCCTCGATGAGGAACTCCAGGCTGTGCTGAACGGCCAGAAGACCGGCCAGGAAGCCCTCGACTCCGCAGTCGAGCGCGGCAACGTCATCCTCCGCGAATTCGAAGCCGCCAACCAGTAAACGGCACACAACACCAACGGAGGTCGGCCTCGCGCCGGCCTCTGGCTTTTTCAGCTGCCAGGGCTCCCATGGATACCAAACGCACCACTTTCCCCGACAAGGGTCTGCCCTACCTGCTGATTGCGCCCCAACTCGCTATCACGCTGGTGTTTTTCATCTGGCCGGCAGCCCAAGCGGTCAAATCCTCGTTCGAACGCTCCGATCCTTTCGGCATGTCGACAAGCTTTGTTGGCCTCACCCATTACATGCGCTTGTTCCAGGATCCGCTCTACCTGGCATCGGCCGGCCGCACGGCCGTTTTCGCCATCGCCGTCACGGCCATCTCCATGGGCCTGGCGATGCTGCTCGCCGTTTCGGTCAGCCGCCTCATCCGCTCCGCTCAGGCCTATACGACGCTCTTGGTCTGGCCCTATGCCGTTGCCCCCGTGGTCGCCGGCATTCTGTGGTGGTTCATGTTCAACAGCACCACCGGCACCTTGCCCTATGTGCTGCACTATTTCGGGGTCAACTGGAACGCCAACCTTAATGGCGACCACGCGATGATCCTCATCATCATTGCCGCCGCCTGGAAGCAGATCTCCTACAACTTCCTGTTCTTCCTCGCCGGACTGCAATCGGTGCCCCATGCGCTGACCGAGGCGGCCGCTATCGACGGCGCCGGCCCGTTCAAGCGCTTTTTCACCATCATCCTGCCCCTGATCTCGCCCACGACCTTCTTCCTGTTCATCGTCAACGTGAACTACGTGATGTTCGACACCTTCGGCATCGTGGCGGCGACCACCGAGGGCGGACCGAGCCAGTCCACCAACATCCTTGTCTACAAGGTTTATACCGACGGCTTTATCGGCCTCAACCTTGGCTCCTCATCGGCCCAGTCGGTCGTCCTCATGGCGCTGGTGATCATCCTGACCTTCGTGCAGTTCCGCTATGTGGAACGCCGGGTCCAGTATTGAGGAAGGCCGAACCATGGTAGAAAATCGCCCCGTTCTGCAGTGGCTGACTCACCTCGTCTTGGTGATTGGCGTCATCATCGTCGCCTTTCCGGTTTACCTGGCGATCATTGCCACCACCCACACCACTGAGACGCTGGCCGTCTCCGCGCCGCTCCTGCCCGGCGGCGAGTTGTGGCGCAATCTTTCAACCGTTTGGAACTTCGACCCGCCTGGCATGCCGCCATTCTGGCTGATGGTCTGGAACTCCACCGTCATGACCCTCATCATCATGGTGGGCAAGATCGTCATCTCGATCCTATCGGCCTATGCGGTGGTTTACTTCAAGTTTCCCGGCCGCCAGCTCGCCTTCTGGCTGATCTTCATCACCCTCATGCTGCCGGTCGAAGTGCGCATTCTGCCCACCTATGAAGTTGTGGCCAGCATCAAGATGCTCAATTCCTATGCCGGCCTCACCATTCCGCTGATCGCCTCGGCCACCGCCACCTTCCTGTTTCGCCAGTTCTTCATGACCGTGCCCGATGAACTGATGGAAGCCGCGCGCGTCGACGGGGCAGGGGCGCTGAAGTTCTTCTGGGACATTCTCCTGCCGCTCAGCCGCACCAATATCGCCGCGCTCGCCATCATCCTCTTTGTTTACGGCTGGGTGCAGTACCTCTGGCCGCTGCTGGTGACCACGCGCGAAGAGCATTTCACCCTGATGATGGGCATCAAGCAGATGGCCGGCAGCCTCGAAGTCGATCCGCAATGGAACATCATCATGACCGCCGTCGTGCTGGCCATGCTGCCCCCCGTCCTCATCGTCATTCT